>NZ_QETG01000007.1:0-130246 GCF_003105055.1 Acinetobacter sp. AM
TTAATATTCTCAATACCCTCAATTGTCCTAAAACAATATAAAAAGTCATCATGATGCTCAATACAGACAAAAAAGTTTTTCTCTTTAAAAGAATCATAATCGTCAAGTAGCAAATATAATGCGCAATTACGTTGAAAATCAAAACCAACCTGAGCATCTACGCCACCATTTACAGACTTCTTATTCAAAATTATCAGCCTTTAAAACCATATAATATAATTAAATAAACCCCATCATTAAGATAGGGTCTTTTAAAATAAATTTCAAATATTTATAGACTAAATAATTAAGCCACTTGGCCTTCTAAAAAGTCCTGAGCAAAACGCTGAAGTACACCGCCCGCTTCATATACAGAAACTTCTTCTTCTGTATCTAAACGGCAAGTCACAGGCACTTCCACAATTTCATTTTTACCATCAGCAGTTGAGCGCTCAATCACCAACGTTAAATCAGAACGTGGCGCAATATTACCAATCACGCTATAAAGCTCTGTACCATCTAATTTTAAAGTCTTGCGGTTTACACCTGCTTTAAACTCAAGTGGTAACACGCCCATACCCACCAAGTTAGTACGGTGAATACGCTCAAAACCTTCTGCCACAATCGCTTCAACACCTGCAAGGCGTACACCTTTTGCAGCCCAGTCACGGCTTGAACCCTGACCGTAGTCAGCACCCGCAACAATAATTAATGGCTGCTTACGGTTCATGTAGGTTTCAATCGCTTCCCACATACGCATGACTTCGCCTTCTGGCTCTACACGCGCTTTTGAACCTTGCTTAATGGTACCGTCTGAACGGACCACCATTTCGTTATAGAGTTTCGGGTTAGCAAATGTTGCACGTTGTGCAGTCAGGTGGTCACCGCGGTGCGTTGCATATGAGTTGAAGTCTTCTTCTGGCAGACCCATTTTATGAAGATATTCACCCGCAGCCGAGTCCATCAAAATCGCGTTTGAAGGCGACAAATGGTCGGTGGTGATGTTGTCACCCAAAATCGCAAGCGGACGCATGTTCGCTAAAGTACGTGGTGCAGCCAACGCCCCTTCCCAATATGGTGGACGGCGGATGTAAGTACTTTGTGGACGCCAGTCGTAAAGCGGACTTTCAGCCTCTACGGTTACGCCTAAGTCAAACATTGGAATGTAGACTTTACGGAACTGTTCAGGCTTCACAGCTTCTTTTACTAATGCATCAATTTCAGCGTCAGATGGCCAAATGTCTTTCAGGTAAATCGGGTTACCGTCTTTGTCATGACCCAAAGCATCTTTTTCGATGTCAAAACGAATCGTACCTGCAATTGCATATGCCACGACAAGCGGTGGAGATGCCAAGAACGCTTGTTTTGCATATGGATGGATACGGCCATCGAAGTTACGGTTACCAGACAGTACTGCTGTTGCGTACAAGTCACGGTCAATAATTTCTTGTTGAATGACTGGATCTAACGCACCCGACATACCATTACAAGTTGTACAAGCATAAGCCACAATACCAAAACCAAGTTGTTCTAAGTCTTTTAAAACACCCGCTTCTTCAAGGTAAAGTGCAGCCGCTTTTGAACCCGGTGCAAATGATGATTTCACCCAAGGTTTACGAACCAAACCAAGTTCATTCGCTTTACGTGCCAATAAACCTGCCGCCACAGTGTTACGTGGGTTAGAGGTGTTGGTACATGAAGTAATTGCAGCAATAATGATTGCGCCATCAGGCATTAAGCCATCAGAACGGTTTTCAACAACACCTGCAATGCCTTTTTCTTTTAGGTCCGCAGTTGAAACACGTGCATGTGGGTTTGATGGACCAGCAATGTTACGTGTTACTTCTGATAGGTCAAAACGTAGTACGCGTGGGTACTCTGCTTTGGTCATGTCAGTTGCCCAAAGGCCGATTTCTTTTGCGTACTGTTCAACCAATGCCACTTGAGCATCTTCACGACCTGTTAGGCGTAAGTAGTCGATTGTGTTTTGATCGATGTAGAACATCGCAGCCGTAGCGCCATATTCTGGTGTCATGTTCGAAATGGTTGCACGGTCGCCCACAGACATGCTGTCAGCACCTTCACCAAAGAACTCAAGGTATGCACCAACCACGCGCTCTTTACGCAAGAACTCTGTCAATGCCAATACGATATCGGTTGCCGTGATGCCTGCTTGACGTTGACCAACAAACTCAACCCCAATAATGTCTGGCAAACGCATCCAAGATGCACGACCCAACATCACGTTTTCAGCTTCTAAGCCACCCACGCCCACAGAAATTACGCCCAAAGCGTCTGTATGTGGCGTGTGTGAGTCTGTACCGACACATGTGTCTGGATATGCCACGCCATCACGCGCCTGAATCACCGGAGACATTTTCTCTAGGTTAATCTGGTGCATGATGCCGTTCCCCGCAGGGATCACGTCAACATTTTTAAATGCTGTTTTAGTCCACTCAATAAAGTGGAAACGGTCTTCGTTACGACGGTCTTCAACAGCACGGTTTTTTTCAAAAGCGTCTGGGTCAGCACCGCCATATTCCACTGCTAAAGAGTGGTCGACAATCAGTTGTGTCGGCACAACTGGATTGACTTTAGATGGGTCGCCGCCTTTGTCGGCAATTGCATCACGCAAACCTGCAAGGTCAACCAATGCAGTTTGACCTAAGATGTCATGACACACGACGCGCGCAGGATACCAAGGAAAGTCTAAGTCCTGACGGCGTTCAATTAGCTGCGTTAAATAGGCAGTTAAGTTCTCGGCATCGGCACGGCGTACCAATTGCTCTGCGAGTACTTTAGACGTGTAAGGCAGTTTTTCGTATGCGCCTGGCTGAATATCTTCAACGGCTTGACGCACGTCGTAATATTCAAGCTGAGTACCTGCCAGCGGTTTACGGTATTTTGTATTCATTAACCACGCTCCGCCAATGGTTTAAATTCGAGGTTTTCAGGGCCTGTGTAGTTCGCGCTTGGGCGAATAATCTTGCCGTCTTGGCGTTGCTCAATCACATGCGCTGACCAACCCGCAGTACGTGCAATCACGAATAATGGGGTGAACATGGCAGTTGGAACGCCCATTAAGTGATAGCTCACCGCACTGAACCAGTCGAGGTTGGGGAACATGTTTTTCACTTCTTTCATCACGGCTTCTAAACGTTCCGCAATCAAATACATTTTTTTGTTTTCTTGCGCATCCGCCAATTCAAGTGCAACTTGCTTAATCACTTCGTTACGTGGGTCAGCGATGGTGTAAACAGGGTGACCAAAACCAATCACGACTTCTTTGTTTTCTACACGCTTACGAATGTCTGCTTCTGCTTCATCTGCGTTGTCATAACGCTGTTGAATCACGAATGCAACTTCGTTTGCACCACCATGTTTCGGACCACGTAATGCACCAATCGCGCCTGCAATGGTTGAGTACATGTCTGAACCTGTACCTGCAATTACACGTGACGTAAACGTCGATGCGTTGAACTCATGCTCTGCGTACAAAATCAACGACGTGTGCATGGCTTGAATCCATTGTTCACATGGTTTTTCACCGTGTAACAAATGAAGGAAGTGCGCACCAATTGAGTCATCATCGGTTTCAACTTCAATACGTTTGCCGTTGTGACTGAAGTGATACCAGTAAAGCAACATTGAACCGAAAGATGCCATTAACTTGTCTGCGATGTCGCGTGCACCTGCATAGTTATGGTCTTCGTGTTCTGGAGTTAAGCAACCTAGAACTGAAACACCAGTACGCATCACATCCATTGGGTGCGCATATGGTGGGAGTTGTTCTAACGCCGCTTTAAGTGATGCAGGTAAACCACGAAGTGCTTTCAGTTTATTCTTATAGGCTTTGAGTTCCGCTTTATTCGGTAATTTGCCATGAACCAAAAGGTAAGCCACTTCTTCAAATTCACTTTGACCCGCAAGATCTAAAATGTCATAACCACGGTAGTGCAAGTCATTACCACTACGACCTACGGTGCAAAGTGCTGTATTACCCGCCACTTGTCCGCTGAGTGCGACTGATTTTTTAGGTTTGAATCCGCTTGTTGTTGCATTCATGAGATCTTCCTTCTTCCATTGGGTGGATCAATTCATTTTTATGCTTTGCGTCAGTTTTATTTCCTACACTGACGCGAAGATTTTTATGGTTAAACTGTTATTTATTTTTGACAAAAGAGGCATCAAGGTATTGTTCAAACGCATGATAGTTAATGCGATCATACAATTCTTGACGCGTTTGCATGGTATCAACCACGTTCTTTTGTGTGCCTTCTTTACGTAAAGTGGTGTAGACATTTTCCGCTGCCTTGTTCATCGCACGGAAAGCCGAAAGAGGATAAAGCGCAATGCTGACATCCGCAGAAGCCAATTCCTCTGTGGTGAATAATGGTGTAGAACCAAATTCAGTAATGTTGGCCAAAATTGGAACATTCGTTGCAGCAGCAAATTGTTTATACATCGCCAATTCAGTAATTGCTTCGGGGAACAACATGTCCGCGCCTGCTTCAATATAAGCACCTGCACGGTCAATTGCAGCTTGCAAACCTTCTACAGCCAAAGCATCGGTACGCGCCATAATCACAAACTTGTCATCACCACGCGCATCAACCGCCGCTTTAATACGGTCTACCATTTCTTGTTGTGAAACAATCGCTTTGTTTGGACGGTGACCACAACGTTTCGCGCCGACTTGGTCTTCAATATGCATAGCCGCTGCACCAAACTTGATGAGTGCTTTTGTCGTACGGGCAATGTTAAATGCAGAAGCACCAAAACCTGTGTCGGCATCGACCAATAAAGGCAAGTCACATACATCAGTAATACGGCGTACATCTGTCAGTACATCATCGAGGTTGCTAATACCTAAGTCAGGCAAACCCAAAGAACCTGCTGCTACACCACCACCAGATAAATAAATGGCTTTGTAACCTGCACGCTTTGCCAATAAAGCATGGTTGGCATTGATGGTTCCGACCACTTGTAATGGATGTTCACTTGCAACCGCATCACGGAATTTCTGCCCTGCTGATAACGTTGACATACGTCCTCCCTCTCTCTTCATCATTAAATTAGGTTTTGTTCAATATTTTGATAAGACGCAGCAATGTGGCGTCGCATCAGTAATTCCGCGAGTTCTGCATCACCTTCGGCAATGGCATCTAAAATACGAATATGTTCCGACAAGGCTCGATGCGGACGATTGGGCGTTTTGGAATACTGAATTCGATACATCCGAATCAGGTGATACAACTCATCACATAGCATCTTTTCCAAAGTTTTATTGCCACAGTTCTTGATGATGCAATAATGAAAATCGTCCTGACCTTCTTGTAAGTAATAGCCTTTACCTTCTTTAAAATTCGGGTCTTGCGCATGTAAATGCAGCACTTCACGCAAATTTAAAATCTGTTGTTTGTCGATGCTTTGTGCAGCCAAACGGCAAGCCAAACCTTCCAAGTTTTCACGAATTTGATACAGCTCAAACAGTTGTTGATGCGATAAAGACACAACGCGCGCACCAACATGAGCGGTACGCTCCACCAATTTTTGCCCTTCTAAGCGGTGGATGGCTTCACGTAAAGGCCCACGACTAATGCCATACACACGTGCCAGTTCTGGTTCAGAAATTTTACTGCCAGGCGTAATTTCACCGCTCACAATCGCAGTTTGAATCTTTCTGAAAATCTGGTCGGTTAAAGTCGCTGTAGCGACTTGTTTTGTCTGTGGAGACAGCTCGTCAATTTGCATATTGTCAACAATCAGATCAATTATTAGCTAAAATAAGCACAAATAAATTAAAATGCAATAAGATTGTCAACAACTTTGGTATTAGAGTTGAAAATGTGATTGACGAAGACTTGACAACGTTTAAGTAAAATCATATCGGGTATCCGTTCTAAAGATGCTTCAATACAACAGCTCTTTAATTTATTTTAATTCAATATCTTAAATCTTATTTCAATGCTGATTCTGTGATAGAACTGCATTTTAGATGTCCATGTCGTGACCTACTCTATCAATACTTGGTTTGAGTCCAATCGCGAAGTTGTTCTTAATGACCCTTGAGTTCTATTGTCGACACTTCAGTTTTTGTTTTGTTCTATCTGTTATGCCGTAAATGGAAAAAAGCCTCAAGGAAATGCTTGAGGCTTTTGTTACCATTTATATGCTGCTGGACTTATTTCGCTTTTTGCAAACGTAAAGCATTTAAGACCACAGACAATGAACTGAGCGACATCGCCACTGCGGCTAACATCGGGGTAAGTAATAACCCAGTGAGTGGATAGAAAATCCCCGCTGCGACAGGTACCCCCAACCCGTTATACACGAAAGAAAAGGCAAGGTTCTGTTTCATATTACGCACGCCGAGTTTCGCCATATGCAGGGCATCGGCTGCTCCACGAATATCGCCTTTGACCAACGTCACTTGCGCCGTCTGTTTGGCAATATCAGTTCCATTCCCCATCGCAATCCCGACATTGGCTTGGGCAAGCGCTGGTGCATCATTAATTCCATCACCCGCCATCGCAACAATTTTGCCCTGCGCCTGATATTTCTTCACTATCTCCAATTTTTCGATTGGGGTACAATTGCCATGCACATGCTGAATGCCTAACTCTTTTGCCACCAGTTGCGCATTTTGCTCATGGTCACCTGTTGCCATCACCACTTCAATGCCATCATCAATCAATTGCTGAATCACTTGATGCGCATTGGCTTTAATCGCATCATGGATAGAAATATACGCTAGTACCTCTTGGCTATTGCTCAAGAAACTTATGACATTGCCTGTTGCACGTTGCTGGTCTAACTGGCTTTGTAAAGTGGTGTCTAACGTGATACCGAGTTGTTCTAGCAACTTTTGACTACCGATATAAAGGGTTTGCTCGCCAATCTGACCTTTGACGCCAAAGCCTGTAACATCTTCAAAGTCTGCCACTTTAAGCAATTGCTGTGCAGGCACCAACTGAGTCAGAGTTTGAGCAATCGGATGACTTGAATACTGTTCAATCGAGGCAATCCACTGTTCAACTTGAGTTTGTTCCACATTTGGACTGAGCAACTGAATTTCTTTAAGGCTTGGTTTACCTTCAGTCAAGGTTCCAGTTTTGTCGACTATCAGCGTATTGACCTTACTTAAGGCTTCAATCGCTTCCGCATCTTTAAACAGAACACCTTTCTGTGCTGCACGACCTGTAGTGGCCATCACGGACATTGGCGTTGCTAAACCAAGCGCACATGGACACGCAATAATCAGTACCGCTACAGCACACATCAATGCCAAGTCAAATTGCGCACCACCAAACACCATCCATGCAATGAAGGTCAAAGCACTAATTAACAACACCACAATCACAAAATATTTAGCAAATACATCGGCTAAACGTTGTAGCGGTGCTTTAGAACGCTGCGCTTCCGCAACTGTCTGAATCATTTTCGATAACGTTGTATTCGCACCTACAGCCGTGGTTTGTATACGAATACTGCCCTGCTGATTCACTGTACCGCCAATGACTGTGTCATGCACTTGCTTTTTCACTGGCACAGGTTCACCCGTCATCATGGCTTCATCGACATAGGTTTTGCCTTCTACCACCACGCCATCCAGTGGAATCTGATCACCTGAGGAAATCTGTAAAATATCGCCTTGTTTGACCATGCCAATATCTACTTCAATCACTTGATCGTTTTGAACCAACTTAGCGGTGTTGACTTGCAGTTTCAGTAAGGCTTTCAATGAATCTGCTGTTTTGGCACGGGCTTTTAGCTCCATGATTTGACCAAGCAAACTTAAAGACACGATCATACAGGCCGCTTCATAATACACCGCGACGCCATGCCCTGTTTTGGCTGCCATCGGAATCAGGCTTGGGAAGATGGTCGCCACGACACTATAAATATAGGCGGCTAATACCCCAACCCCAATCAGGCTCCACATATTCAGGTTACGGGTTTTATACGAGGTCCAACAGCGCTCAATAAACGGTTTACCCGCCCACAGCACCACAGGAGTCGCGAGGACTAGCTCAATCCACGGCTGAATATGCGGTGAAATGAAACTATGAAGATGTGAACCCATCGCCAAGACAAATACAATCAACGTCAGTGGTAAAGTCATCCAAAAGCGATGACTAAAATCTACCAATTCTGGGTTTGGTGCATCATCTAAAGTGGGTTGCATCGGCTCCAGCGCCATACCACAAATCGGACACGTGCCCGGCCCTTTTTGCACAATTTCAGGGTCCATCGGACAGGTATAGTCCATATCCGCAGCCCCTTCAGGCACAGGACGCTGATCAGGCGGAAGTAAATAAAACTCAGGATCACCCTTAAACTTGTCTAAGCAAGATGGATTACAGAAATAATAGGTCTGTTGTTGATAATCCGTTTTTAACTCTGTATTCGGATCGACTGACATACCACATACAGGGTCTATAAAATCGGCTGATCCAGATTGAGTACTGTGTTCATGTTGATGTTTCCCGCCACCACAGCAGCTACTTTTTGCAGGTTCTGCTTTAGGCGTTGCTGCACAGCAACTTGCTTTGCTATCTTGCGCTGTGTGAGGTTTTGGCTCACAACAAGACGTTTTTTTCTCAGTCAATTTTGAAGTTGACCCGCAACAGCCCGCAGTAGAAGTAGACCCCGATACTGCATCTTCAGTTTTTACATAAGCCTCTGGATTGGCAATGAATTTTTGCTGACATTTTTCACTACAAAAATAGTAGTTCTGATTCTGCCATTTAGTATGCGGTTTAGTTAAATCTGTCACGGTCATGCCACATACAGGGTCAATAAATATGGTCTTCGCTGTATCTGAAACAGCTTTTGATCCACAACCACAACCTTTGGAAGTCACTACAGCACTTTCCTCTTTCACCTGAGATGAAGCATTGCTTATCTCTGTTTTCGGTTGACTGCAACAAGCGCTTGATTGTTTTTCTGAGCTTAAGTAAGCCTCTGGATTAGCTGCAAATTTCTTTAAACAGCCTGAGCAACAAAACAAATAACGAACTGATTGATGCTCATACACATGTGGAGAATCTTCCGCCACAGTCATACCGCAGACAGGATCGATATTTACCACAATAGGCGCTAATTTCTGTTTAGAACAGCAAGACGTTTTGTGTTGTTCACTCATTCTGACTCACCTTTTATTTTTTGATTGTGTTAGCATAAAGTCTGTACCTAGGTACTGAGTCAAGCCTTTTGGAGATTATTTTATGCTCACTATCGGCAAACTGGCAAAACACTGTCAAGTGAATGTGGAAACCATTCGTTATTATCAACGAATTGGTCTCATGCGCATTCCTGAAACCATGCAAAACTATCGCTATTACAGTCAGCAAGACATTGAAACCTTAAGTTTTATTCAAAAAGGCAAAGATGCTGGCCTGCAGCTCAGTGAAATTCAAGATCTACTACATTTACAACTGGATGATCGAGAGAAAGTCCGTGATGTGATTCAGCAACGTCTGGAAAAAATTGATCAACGGATTCAAGAATTAAATGCACTGAAACAGCGTCTTTCAAGTTGGGTGGATGAATGTAAAACCACAACAGACAGTTGCTGCCCAATTTTGCAAGAACTGAAAAAAAGTTCAACGACTGCACCATAAACAAATGCTGTCTTTTTGACTTGGCGATCACTTTAACACTTACCTTTTTGATACTCAGGACTGCGTTCACCATGTCGATTGAACTTGCCCAACTCAGAAAACAGCTTCGCAAACAACGCAGACAAGTTTCCGCCTATCAACAGCAGCAGTCCGAACAGCAAATTTTACAGCGCCTAAGACGTGTACCCGAATTCAAACATGCCACCCGTGTCGGTATCTACCTACATGCTTTTGGGGAAATTCAGACCCATAAAATCATTGAATATTGTTTTCATCAAAAAAAGTCGGTGTATTTACCGATGATTTGCAATATGAATCAACGCTTGGTGTGGGTCAAAGTTTCACGCAATCAATTTCAAAATAAGCGCTTTTCCCACCATCCACTGGGTATGCAAGAACCCATGGCAACACGTGGGCAGCACGTTTCACATTTGGATTTGCTACTGATGCCTTTATTGGCTTGCGATCCTTATGGCACACGCATTGGCATGGGCGGTGGTTTTTACGACAAAACCTTGGCTACTGCGCCCTATCACCGTCCGTTTCGCCTCGGTTTGGCCCATCACTTCCAGTTAGTACCACAGCATCTCATTCGAGAAAAATGGGATCAACCTTTAGATGGACTACTCACCCCTCAACAATATTTACGCTTCAAGCGCTAAAATTGACATTTTTGACTGTTGAGAATACTCAAAAATCAAATGTTTAGTCATTTTTTATACAATTTGCTTTGACCAACCCTTGTATTTTTTAAAATACCCATCACTATAAAAAATATGGCAACACCGTTGTCACTCATTAGGAGTGCCCATGTCTGAAATTATTATGAATCAAGAAACCTTAGAGCCTCAGGTTCCAAGTGTATTACCACTTTTAGCGTTACGTGATGTGGTGGTGTATCCACACATGCAAATCGCGCTATTTGTAGGTCGTGAAAAATCGATCAATGCAGTTGATGTGGCTCGTAACAGTGACAATCTAGTATTTGTGGTTGCTCAGAAAGATTCTCTTTCAGAAGAAATTGATCACGACAACTTATATCAATACGGTACTGTCGCGAAGATTGTGCAAGTTGTGAATCATGAAAATGATGAAAACTGTATAAAAGTATTAATTGAAGGCTTGCATCGTTCAAAGCTAGAAAAAATCATTGATGAAAATGATTATCTAACCGCAGAACATGCGCTTAGCCCAATGTCAGTCCACATTGACGAAACAACGCAAGAAACACGCGTTCAAGAATTACGTGCCCTGTTTGCTCAATATGCGGAAGCAAAACTACGTAATGCACGTGAACTGATTGCTGCTGCGAACAAGATTGACGATTTACTGCAATTGTTATTCTTCGTAGCGACCCGTGTTCCACTGAATATTGATGTGAAGCAAAAATTCCTCGAACACGATGAATTTGAAGCACATTTACAAGAACTGATGACATATTTATTGCAACAATCTGAAGAGCAACAGATTGAGCAAACTTTACATGACTCAGTAAAGCGTCAAATGGAGAAAAATCAACGCGAATACTTCCTCAATGAAAAGATGAAGGTCATTCAGCGTGAGCTTTCTGACATGAATGGCGGTGCGGAAGATGACGTTGCTGAGATTGAAAAACGTCTTGCTGAAGCTGATTTGCCCGAACACGTGCGTAAAAAAGCTGAAAGCGAATTCCGTAAACTCAAAGCAATGCAACCTGCGTCTAGTGAAGCGGCTGTGGTGCGCAATTATATCGAGGCCATTTTAGATACGCCTTGGAATAAAGCCAGCAAAGTCAGCATTAACTTAAGCAAAGCGCAAGAAATTCTCGATGCAGATCATTACGGCTTAGACGACGTGAAAGATCGTATTGTGGAATATCTCGCAGTTCAATCTCGCGTGAAAAAACTCAAAGGTCCGATTCTATGTTTAGTCGGCCCTCCGGGTGTAGGTAAAACTTCACTGGGTGAATCGGTTGCGAAAGCAACAGGTCGTGAGTTTGTCCGTATGGCACTGGGTGGCGTACGCGACGAAGCGGAAATCCGTGGTCACCGTCGTACCTATATCGGTGCGATGCCGGGTAAAATTGTGCAATCATTAACCAAAGTTGGTGTAAAGAACCCATTGTTCTTGCTCGATGAAATCGACAAGATGGCGCAAGACTACCGTGGCGATCCAGCTTCTGCGTTGCTTGAAGTACTTGACCCATCACAGAACAACAAGTTTAACGATCACTATTTAGATCTTGATCTAGACTTGTCTGAAGTGATGTTCATCTGTACTGCCAACAGCATGAATATTCCAGAAGCCTTGCTGGATCGTATGGAAGTGATTCGTCTACCGGGTTATACCGAAGATGAAAAAGTCAATATTGCTGAACGCTACCTTGTGCCTAAAGCCATTAAGAACAATGGTCTACGTGCGAAAGAACTGACTGTTCATGAAGAAGCGATTCGTGACATCGTGCAGCGTTATACACGTGAAGCTGGTGTGCGTAGCTTAGAGCGTGAAGTCTCTAAAATTGCCCGTAAAGTGGTAAAAGAAGCGGTCAGTAAAAAGGCGAAAAACCTGCAAGTTGATGTGACTTCGGCCAATCTTCCAGATTACTTAGGTCCACATAAATTTGACTTTGGTATGGCGGAAGATGAAGCACAAGTCGGTCGTGTCAACGGTTTAGCATGGACTTCTGTCGGTGGTGAGTTATTGACCATTGAAGTTGCTGCTGTGAAAGGTAAAGGTAAATTCATTACTACGGGTTCACTCGGTGATGTGATGAAAGAATCGATTACCGCAGCCATGACCGTGGTACGTACACGTGCAGATGAGTTAGGCATCGAGTCAACTCGCTTTGAAGAGACCGATGTTCACGTCCACTTACCAGAAGGTGCAACACCAAAAGATGGTCCATCTGCTGGTTTAGCACTGACTACAGCATTGGTTTCTGCCTTCACAGGCATCCCAATTCGCCCTGACATTGCCATGACAGGTGAAACCAGTCTTGGTGGTCGTGCAATGCGTATTGGTGGTTTGAAAGAAAAATTGCTTGCTGCACATCGTGGTGGCATTAAATTAGTCTTCATTCCTCAAGATAATGTCCGTGATCTTGCCGAGATTCCTGAAAATGTGAAAGAAGGTCTTGAAATTAAAGCGGTAAAATCAATTGATGAGATTTTGCCTCTTGCCTTGACCTCTATGCCTGAACCTTTGGTCAAAGCACCGATTGTAAAACCAGTCGATGATGGTAAAAAAGCAGCACGTCACTAATTTCAGCAAGAATGAAAAGAGAGCTACGGCTCTCTTTTTTTATTACAATTTACTGTTGATAATACCACATATCTTTATGCTTTTATCCCCTACAATAAATTGCATCCATAGGATGATACAGGACCATTAAAATGAAAAACCCTGTCGGATGGTTTGAAATATATGTCAATGACATAACCCGAGCCAAACAATTTTATGAAGCCGTATTTAAGATTCAACTCTCTGAACTCACTCCTCCTTCTGAGGGTAACTCGCTTCAAATGTGGGCTTTCCCATCGGATATGCAAGCCTATGGCGCTTCTGGTGCTTTGGTAAAAATGTCAGGTATCGCCGCTGGTGGGAATAGCACATTAATCTATTTTTCATGTGAAGACTGTGCAGATGAAGCTGCCCGAATTGGTCATGCTGGTGGCAAAATCCATGAAACAAAAACTTCAATCGGTGAGTACGGATTTATTGTTTTAGCTTTTGATACAGAAGGGAATATGATTGGTTTACACTCCATGAAGTAAACCAGTGTATCGTAAATAATTTAAGATTATCGTATGTTCTGACTTTTAGTATTAAGTAAGTTTACCTTCACAAATCAGACTTGAAAAAACAGAAAAAAAGCCCCATATATAATAGTAAGAATACATATGTGCTGTATGTTTCTTATTCCTAAAGGTTATCTGTTTCTCCAGGCAGATAATCTCTTGATCGCAGTCCTTACACTATTCAAGGACTGCGTTTTTTATTGGTATTTTTTATTTTTTCTACATAAAAAATAATGATGCCCTTTTATCCCACATTATTTACTTCAATATTGTTTGCACCAGCCCATCGATCACCTGAGTCATCTTTTCAAGATTTAACGTCTTTAATGTGTCCGCAGCCGTATGATAATTCTTATTCCGATAAAAAGCGGTATCGGTCAGCATAATCGCAGGAATATCATAATTCCAATAGTTACTATGACTGGAAAAATTCAGCCCAGGGGTAAAAGATGGTGCAACTAAACGTTGGCATTCCAACTGCTGCATTGCAGCACAAAAACGCTCACCTAGCCCACGCGAATCGATATCACTCACCGCTGCAATAAAGTTGCCATGGCTCGGATAAATCCATTTCAATCCAACAGGATATTCTTGTACCAGTGCTGCATCGTAGTAGCCAATCATTTCCAGAATATAAACTCCTCGAATCTTATCACGCTGTGCTTGTACGGATTTGGCATGTACATAACTGCCCATATATTCAGTATTGGTATACGGTGGTTCTTCAAGCGTATAAAAAGCGAATTCTACATTGTGGCTCAGATGGCTTTTTTCCTGTGACAAAATACGAGCCGTTTCAATTACTCCTGCGACCCCAGAAGCATTGTCATCTGCTCCCTGTACTTCACCAAACACATCATAGTGTGCGCCCACAATGACTTTTTCGGCACCACCCACATTTAATGAACAGACCACGTTGCGATAATTCTGCCGATTCACAATATAATTCTGAAATTGACAAGGAATACCAAATAAACGCATTTGCTCTTTAATCCAAGCTGAAACTCGATTTAATTCGGCAGTATTTTGATGATTCCGAAATGACCCTGTACCAATAATTTGCTGTAGATAAAGTTGTACATTCTGAACATCAGCTTGTTGACTGATGGCAGAATTGGCCTGACTCTGCGTAGCCACCGATATAGCGACCATCAGTAAACCCACCCAACCTATTTTAAAAAATTTCTTCCTTTTCATTTATTATTATTCCACCGTCATCGCAATTTTTTCCGTTCTTAAAGAGCATTAATGCAACAGCCAGTAATTATTTTCAATTGCAAAATGTATATCGACATTGGATTGTGTTCATTCAACGCTATAATTCTGCTGAATTAGCATGTGATGCCAGATATGAAAATACGAATTCTGACCATCGGTCAAAAAATGCCAGCATGGGTTCTGACGGGTTTTGAAGATTATTTCAAACGAATTCAACCCTTTGTACAGACTCAAATTATTGAGCTACCAATGGCAAAGCGTGGAAAAAATGATTCTGAAGCCGACATTTTAAAATATCGACAAATTGAAGGTGATAGCATTTTAAATGCGCTCAAACAGAATGAAACGCTCATCGCGCTTGAAGTGGGTGGTCGTGAATTCAGTACTGAAAAACTGGCAGACACCATGAAATCTTGGATGTTGGAAGGCAATGATGTCGCCTTAGCAATTGGTGGACCAGATGGTCATTCAGAAGCGGTCCGTAAAGCAGCAGCGTGGCATTGGTCGTTATCAAAACTGACCTTGCCACACCCTTTGGTGCGTGTCATGCTGATTGAACAGTTATATCGAGCCATGAGTATTAACCACAATCATCCCTATCATCGGGCGGGTTAAAGCTGTTCTCCATCATTCTATAATTGCAACAATACGTTGAATAGAAACTATTTATTCAATTATTCGTATTTGGCATGATGAACATATTCTTTTATTCAAATTAGGCGCAAGACAATGAATCTACAAACTTTACCAGGTTTATTTATTTCACATGGATCTCCCATGCTTGCGCTTAACCCTGAACAAGTTGGCCCAGCTTTACACCGTTTAAGCTTAAATCTCCCGACGCCCAAAGCCATTGTTGTGATGTCAGCACACTGGGAAAGTCAGGCACTGGAAGTTAATACGGGCATCCGCCCAGAAACTTGGCATGATTTTCGTGGTTTTCCCCCTGCGCTGTATGAAATTCGCTATCCTGCCCCAGGTGAACCTCAACTTGCCGAAGACATTTTAAAGCGCCTGTCCGATGCAGGATTTGATGCGCATGCTAACAATAGCCGCCCGCGTGATCATGGCGTGTGGATGCCATTACTCCACATGTTCCCAAATGCAGATATTCCAGTGGTTGAAATTTCACTCCCCATACATATGTCCGCAGAACAGATTTATCAAATTGGGCAAGCTCTTTCAGTTTTGCGTGAACAACAGATTTTACTCATCGGTTCAGGCAGTATTACCCATAATTTGTCTGAATTGTCATGGCATGGGGAATCTCAGGATGTGCCTGTATGGGCATCCACCTTCCGTAATTACGTCGTTCAAAAACTAACGCATCAAGACTATGACGCTGTATTAGATTGGAACAGCATTCCCTATGTACAGCGCAACCATCCAACCCTAGAACATTTTGCGCCTCTATTTTTTGCAATGGGTACTGGAACGCGATTCAACATTGTACATAGCAGTTTTTCTATGGGTTCATTGGGAATGGACATTTACCGTTTTGACTAATCCTTTATAAACATTAAAGAAATGAATACAAATGTTGTACACGTATTCATTTCTTTTTTTTATTAATCATTTAACCTTTAGTTTTGTAGCTATTCACTAAAGTGTTAATTTAAAAATGAAATTGAAATACCTTTTACTTGCTTTGTTGCCTTTTTCTCTTGCTGCTTGCCAATCAACTCAAACACCATCAAATTTGGATCAAGCCGTGAATGTACAATCAATTCCTGATCAAAACAAAACACTTGCTGCCTATGAATGGATCAGCACCACATCGACCACGCCAAAACCTTTAACACTGTCGTTTAATACACAAGGACAATTGTCCGTAAAAACGAGCTGTAACGGTTTAGGTACGAGCTGGAAAGTTGAAGGTGACAAAATTGTCACAGGTGCAATGATGGGCACACAAATGGCTTGTGCTGAACCCGCGATGCAACAAGAACGCTTAGCCGCAGATTTACTCGGGCAACGTTCAATTCAATTTACCTTGAATAGCCAAAATATTGAAGCACCGACATTAACACTGGTTTCTGCGAAAGGCGAAAAACATGTCTTTGTTGGGAAAATGACACCTGAAACGAAATACCAATCTCAAGGTGAAACCCTCTTTTTAGAAATTTCACCAGAAACAAAAACCTGTTCCGCAGGTGTCGCTCGTATTGAGTGCTTACAAGTTCGTGAAATCAAATATGATGACAAAGGTATAAAAACAACTGTCGATAAAAATTGGACTTTATTCTACGACCAGATCGAAGGCTATACTCACGATTCTAAAACCCGCCAAATTGTTCGCGTAAAACGTTTTGAACGTCAAAACTCTGCTGCGGATCAATCAAAATATGCTTATGTGAAAGATATGGTCATTGAAACCGAAACTGTAAAATAAGCACATATAAAAAAAGCCGATACAATTGCATCGGCTTTTTTATATGTGCTATTTATTCAGCTTTAGAACACACCCTGTGACAGCATGGCATCTGCAACTTTTACAAAGCCTGCAATATTGGCACCATCTACATAATTAATGCTACCGTCTGCTTTCGTGCCATATTTAACACAATTGCGGTGAATCTCTTTCATAATCGCATGTAAGCGCTCATCAACTTCTTCGAAACCCCAACCTAGACGTAAAGCATTTTGTGACATTTCTAGACCTGAAGTTGCAACACCCCCTGCATTGGATGCCTTACCTGGTGCATACAGAATTTTCGCTGCAACAAATTTTTCAACAGCGTCGAGGGTTGAAGGCATATTGGCACCTTCTGCAACACAGAAAACACCATTGGCTAATAATACCTCTGCATCTTCACCCGTCAATTCATTCTGAGTTGCACATGGTAAAGCGATATCACAAGGAATCCCCCAAGGGCGTTTGCCTTCTAAATATTCAAATCCATGCTTAGATGCAAATTCAGAAATACGTCCACGCGCTTCATTTTTCAAATGCATCACTTCTGCTAGAAGTTCGTCGGTAAAACCATCTTTGACATAAACCGTACCATTCGAGTCTGAAAGTGATACGACTTTTGCACCTAGGAACATGGCTTTTTCCGCAGCAAACTGTGCAACATTACCTGAACCTGAAATGGTCACGGTTTTTCCTTGGAAACTGTCACCACGCGTTTTTAGCATTTCTTCAGCAAAGTATACTGTGCCATAACCCGTTGCTTCTGGACGTGCCAAAGAGCCGCCAAATGCCAAGCCTTTACCAGTAAATACACAAGAAGTGTCATTACTGAGCTTTTTCATCATGCCTGCCATATAGCCGACTTCACGGCCACCAACACCAATATCTCCAGCAGGAATATCTGTGTTAGAACCTAAGTGACGGTATAGCTCAATCATTAATGCTTGGCAGAAACGCATGATTTCGCCTTCTGATTTCCCTTTAGGGTCAAAGTCAGAACCCCCTTTTCCGCCACCCATAGGCAACGTTGTTAAGGCATTTTTAAAAGTCTGTTCAAAACCCAAGAATTTTAAAATGGATAAATTGACAGAGGGATGGAAACGCATTCCCCCCTTAAATGGACCAATTGCTGAGTTGTATTGAACACGAAATGCTCGATTTACATGGGTATTGCCTTGATCATCTACCCATGACACGCGGAATTGGATGGCACGTTCTGGTTCAACTAAACGCTCAAGTAATCCATGTGCTGCATACTTTGGGTTCTTTTCAATGAATGGCCACAGACTGGTCATCACCTCTTCTACCGCTTGTAGAAACTCGGGTTGGTGTGCATCACGTGTTTTTACGTAATCCAAAAAGTCGTTTAGGCTACTGTATTTCAACACTTCATCCTCAGCAATTTATGAATCAAAATAGGTCAAAATTAAATTAAGTGATAAATTTTGGCGCAAAACATTAAATACTTTTTATCTACCTTCCACAATATTTATTTAAAATAACATCATATTTTCAATATATAACAAACAATTATTTAACTATTACTCAAAGTTTGTCTTTTCTGTTTTTTAAACCCTAGCTTAACAATTCACCCAAGCCTTGCACTATATAAATACACTAAATGCATTAATTTGGAACACAAGATTAATCCATTGAATCATGCTAAAATTCGGGAAAATTTGACTCTATCTCTCTAATCCTGTTTTAAAGACAGGTGTGGTTTTCGCATGATTTCGCAAATTGCTCTCATTCAACACATCGACTCTCTACTCCCCCAAACTCAATGTGGTTTATGTGGTCATCGAGATGGTTGCCTTCCCTACGCCAAAGCGATTGCAGAAGGAGAAGCAGCCAATAAATGCGTACCAGGTGGGCAACCTGTTGCAGATGCTCTAGCCCTTTTGCTACAGCGTCAACATTTACAGGTTGAAGAAAGCGTATGGCCACTTCAGGCGGATGGACGTCCGCAACGGATGAAAGCCATTATTCGAGAAGATGAATGTATTGGTTGTACCAAATGTATTAGTGCATGCCCTGTCGATGCGATTATTGGATCAGGTAAACTCATGCACAGTGTCTTGACTGATTTGTGTACGGGCTGTGAACTTTGTATTCCACCCTGTCCAGTCGACTGCATTGATTTGGTCGAAGACTTGAATAGCTTACCGAATGAAATTGAGCGTACTAAGGAACAAAACAATTTACGCCAGCGCTACTATGCTCACATTCAGCGAGAAGAAACTCGGCGCTTGCACCGCAAAGGACCTGTGGTACGTGCCGAGATTGATACCACATTATTTGCTCAATTCTCTACTCAACTTGACTCTGTACCTGTGATTGAAGTCGCAGATAAAACACCTGCTGTAGCCAATCAAAATGCCCAATCAACCATTGAATTGGCAAAGTTACGGACACAAATTAAAAAATTAGAAAAACAACTTAGTGTTCGTGAAGATGTCGCCAAACGTGCTCAATTGCTAACATTGACCGAACAACTCAATGCATTGCAAGGGGTTTAAACATGACAACCAAAACCTCTACCGTTAAAAACATGACCAAGAAGCAAATTCAAACCTTCTTTGAACGTTTACGCGATCAACGTCCGAATCCAACCACTGAATTAAACTTTTCAACACCATTTGAGCTGTTAATTGCTGTGACTTTATCGGCTCAAGCCACTGACGTGAGTGTCAATAAAGCCACGGACAAATTATTCCCCATTGCCAATACGCCTGAAGCCATTTTTGGACTGGGTGTCGAAGGACTCAAGCAATACATCAAAACCATTGGTTTATATAATTCCAAAGCTGAAAATGTCATTAAAACTTGCCAAATTTTAATGGAGCGACATAACAGTCAAGTGCCGAATAATCGTGCTGACTTAGAAGCTTTACCTGGCGTTGGACGTAAAACTGCAAATGTGGTGTTGAATACCGCATTCGGACATCCAACCATGGCGGTGGATACGCATATTTTTCGTTTAGGTAATCGGACTGGGTTAGCGGTAGGAAAAAATGTACTCGAAGTGGAACATCGACTGGTCAAAGTGATTCCCAAAGAATTTATGGTCGATGCACACCACTGGCTGATTCTTCATGGTCGTTACTGCTGTATCGCACGTAAACCCAAGTGTGCCGAATGTGTGGTTTCAGATGTGTGTAATTGGCCAGAGCGCTTTGAATTTGGGGCTCCCCGCGCGATTCCTGTTAATAATATTTAAGGAGCACAGTGCATCTAGCACAAGATGCGCTGTCATCCAAAAATCACGCTCTTATTTTTTAGGCTGTTTTTGTTTCAATTTCGGATGTAACTGATATTGAGGTTTTTCCGCAGTTTTACTTTCTTCTTTTTGCTTTTGTTGGGTTTCTCTTAACATTTTAAAGCTGATATACAACAAACCCAGCAACATCGCCAAGCAAGCCACCACTAAAATGAATAAACCAATTTTTAACAAAATCGTATCCTCAAAAAGTTCGGACAAATAAAAAGAGCCCTAATATGACTTAGGACTCTTTTAAAGTCAAAAATTCAGTTTTGAATTATTTTGACTGATCTAAAATCGCGAACAAATCTTTTTGTACGTCTTCAATTGCACGTAAACCATTTAACTTGTCATAAGTCGGGGCATTTTCACCAGAAGCAGCACGACCTTGGTAGAATCCAACCAACTGTTCAGTTTCTGTATGATATGAACCTAGACGCTTACGAATAGTTTCTTCTTGGTCATCTGGACGTTGAACCAAATCTTCACCAGTTTCGTCATCTTTGCCTTCAACTTTTGGTGGGTTGTAAACAACATGATAAACGCGACCAGATGCAGGGTGCTGACGACGACCAGACAAACGCTGAACGATTTCTTCGTCAGGAACTTCAATCTCGATCACATGATCGATATTAATGCCTTCTTTTTCCAAAGCTTCAGCCTGCGGAATCGTACGCGGGAAACCATCAAAAATGCAGCCGTTCACACAGTCAGGTTGAGCAATACGTTCTTTTACCAGACCAATGATCAGTTCATCAGAAACCAGACCACCGCTTTCCATTACGCTTTTAGCTTTAAGACCTAATTCAGTACCTTCACGAATTGCAGCACGGAGCATATCACCGGTTGAAATTTGTGGGACATTGTAGCGCTTACAGATCAACTGAGCTTGTGTACCTTTACCTGCTCCAGGTGGTCCGAGTAAGATAATGCGCATAAAAAAACATCCTCATTTAAAACAATATGTATGATACTTCGAGCCAACAATTATGCAGATCTAAACAGTCAGCATGAGTATCTAATTATAAGAAAGCCACAAACAAATGTATTGTACCAGCTATAAATCCAGTGACCCCACCTAATACAATCAGAATCCATTCGTCTTCCTGAAATGCAGGACGTAACAGGTTCTGGAACTCTTTCGGCGTTAACTCTCGAATACGCTCTCGGAACATTTGAAAGATTTTCTGTGCACGGCTCGCATTGAACGCAGGGTCGCATACTGGCACCATCGTAATTTCAATTGAGCGATCAATCAAGTCCGTCTTGAGTTTTGCGTACTCTTTTGGCCCTAAAGATAACTGTAATGACGTTCTAACTAGTGGAGTTTCCATAATCTGATTAATATGACGCTTGACGATACGACGCGTTTTGTCTTTTTTACTGCCATACATCATTTCAGTCATGATGGATTTTAACGTAATCAGGTCTTCTGTGACTACACTCGCAAATACGTCCGATACTTCTTCCTGACGCTTCATGAACGCACCTTGAATATTATACGTTCCGATTCTAGGCCAGACAGGCTTAACCCAAGGAAACTTACGATCTTTAGTTAATTCAGTGAGTTGCGGGTAACGTACATAATGTGGCTCTATCGGGTTAAAGACCATCCAGATTGCAATCCAGTTGGTTAAAAAACCCCAAACCGATGCCCAAAACGGAACTGTCCAGTGCCAAGGCACCACAAACCACACAATCATTTGGAACACGCCAAAAAACATTCCAATTAGGGCACTAATGTGCCAAATGAAATTGATTTCTTTCTGTCCCACTTTTAAGAACATACGGACCATTAAACGACGATCACCCTCCATTTGGCTGACCACCATTTCACGCATGTTAACCAATGACTCGACGTTCACAGTTAATTCTGTTACCAGTTCTCTTAACACTTCTGGAAGCTGCTTATGCGCCTGCGCATAGATACGGCGTTTAATCGAATAAGGTAGATTTTCCCAAAGTACGGCGTTGCGATCGACCATCACTTCATCAATCAGATGTTCCAGTTCAAAGCCAACCTGTTCACCGATAATACGCGCCATATCTTCTGGATCCATGGCATCTAGAAATTCGCGCAAAGAACCCAATTTAGACAAGGTGTTATCGGTAATGATCCCTGAGATGCGTCCTGCCTTTCGCGGCACAATTCCCTGCCAACCCACAGGCAAAGGACCTAAATGAAAGCCCCAAAAAGTAATTGGATAGAACACCATTTTGAGCGCCATCCAAACATGTGCCCAGGTCACAAATGCAGTTACAGGAATAATGCTCAGCACAGCCCAAAAATCGGGACGATTCAAAAAGGTTTGCCACAACTGATTGATGTACTCAAGCATGCATATTTTCCAAAATAATGACTAAATAATGACTAAATAACAGAGATTAATTCTTAATTTTTTTAAACAGGTTATTTTCTGCTTAAGCCCATACTTAATGTATAAGAGAATTGTATTTTCGGTTCGATGTGTTCCACAACCTCACCCTCACGATTTTTTAATTCTTCTCCCGCCCCAAGCCCGACACTCAATGTGCTAATGCGATCTTTGTCTAACAAAACATATGCAAGATCTACACCCGCACCTAAGCGCGTTTCATCTTTATTGTCCACTTGCTTACTGGCAATGTGACCCGCATAAGCCCCCACATAATACCCGTTTTTATCCTTCCCTGTGAAATAGTAAGGATATCTAAAACCAATTTGTGTTCCAAAAGGCGAATCATCAGTAAGAAAAAAACCTGCTTTGCCATAGGCAATACCATAAGGATTGACCCATTCAGCATTTAAGTGAATCAGTTGTTGGGTTACCCCTGCTCCAAGATTCCATGTGCTGACACTTTCAGGCGTCAATTTCGCATCTGGTAAATAATGATGGTCTTGCGCATAAGTTGTATTGAATAATGTTATCAATGCTAACAAGGGATAAACTCTTGTCATTATTGTCACCTTTGTCCTTATTTTAATTGTGCATGCATTCCAAATTTTTTGCATGTTTTTGACTTTAACAGAATTGTTTCTATTCTTATATACAACACCTGATCTTTTTACTGTCTATAAAGTCAAAACACCCAGTTGCAATTAAACAACCTAGCCCCGACCAGTTCCAACAGATAAGCATTATCAAAGCCTGTGACTTGAGTTAGAATAGCGCCTTCCTGATTCTCCCCCACAGTGTAAGTCAATAGCGTATGAAGCAGCACTTTCCTTTAAAAAATGTCCAACAAGAAAAGCGCATTTATCGCAATCGAGTATTTATCTCTGTCGGGATTGTCAGCTTTTTTATGTTGCTGTTGGTGGCACGTTATGCCTACTTGCAGATTATGCAATATCAACAGTTTGCGACAGCATCGGATCAAAATCGTATTCGACTTCAACCACTTGCACCTGCTCGCGGCTATATTTATGACCGTAATGGTATTTTATTGGCCGATAACTATCCTGTCTTTACAGCAACAATGAGCCGTGCGGATATCAAAGATATTGACGACACAGTCAAGCGTCTTACCCCAGTTTTGAGTTTGACTGACGAAGATATTGAACGCTTCCTGTCTCGGATTGAAACCTCGAAAAAAACCGAACGCGTTTCGATTAAACTTAATTTAACTGAAACGGATATTGCCAAATTCAGTGAAGTTAAATTCCAGTTTCCTGGAGTCAATATAGAGACCCAAATGACCCGTTATTATCCACATGGTGAACTGTTTGCCCATGTGATTGGTTATGTGGGTCGTATTAATGACAAAGAACTAAAAAGTATTGATAAAGACTTATATGCAGGCACCAACCTCATTGGAAAAATTGGGGTGGAAAAATCCTATGAGGAACTCTTGCATGGCGTACCCGGTAATGAATCTGTCGAAGCCGATGCGCATGGTAATGTCCTGCGCCATTTAGGACGTAAAGAACCCGTTCGTGGTAATGATTTATATCTTTCGCTCGATTATGGCTTACAGACTGTCGCTACCGAGCAATTGGCAGGACGTCGTGGCGCCATTGTCGCCATGGATCCCCGTACAGGAGAAATCCTTGCGCTGGTTTCTAGCCCAAGCTTTAACCCAAACTTGTTTGTTACAGGGATTAGCCATACCGACTATAGCGGTTTACGCGATAACCTTGATCAACCGCTTTATAACCGTGCAGTACAAGGGGCATATCCACCAGGTTCAACCATTAAACCCATGTTTGGTTTAGGAGGTATTCACTACGGCTATATCGACTGGGGTACCGCAATTTCTGATCATGGCTACTTTACCCTGCCGGGTGACTCTCATAAATTCCGTGACTGGAAAAAATCGGGGCATGGTGTAGTCAATCTGCATAAGGCCCAAGTCGTTTCCTGCGATACCTTTTATTACGTGCTCTCTTACCGTATGGGTATTGAGAAAATGAATGCTTGGATGCGCCAATTTGGCTTCGGTCAGAAAACAGGGGTGGATTTACCGAGTGAAAGTGAAGGGTTATATCCAAATCCTGACTGGAAAATGCGTACACGAAAAAGTAAATGGCTGAAAGGTGAAACGATTTCGGTCAGTATTGGTCAAGGTGCATTTACCGCCACGCCATTGCAATTAGCCATGGCTACAGCAATCACTGCCAATCATGGTGCACATGTTATCCCACATGTATTACAAACCAGTAAAGGGGCTAAACCACATAAAGTTTTAAATGCACCTGATGGGCATATTCAGTTTAATGGTAAAGACGAAGACTGGGTACAAATGCGAGATGCCATGGTAGATGTAATTGAAACTGGTACAGGTCGTGGTATTCGAACGCCAATGTATAAAATTGCAGGAAAAACAGGTACAGCACAGGTCAAAAGTATTGCGCAAGGGAAAAAATATAATGAAGCTTTACTGACCGAACGTCAGTTAGACCATGGTCTCTTTGTCGGTTTCGCACCTGCAGAAAATCCTGAGATTGCCATTGCTGTAGTGTGGGAAAATGGTCGTCATGGTGGTTCTGCTGCACAATTGGCACGACCTGTATTTGACTATTGGTTAATGCAACGTAAAAAGAACCCGATTAAGCCTGAAGGGCATCAAATTAGTGGTGGATTAATGACTGCTGGTATTAAACCAGGTGAACTACCGAGTGGCTCTGGTACATCTAGCTCAACCGCTAGTACTCAGGCTCAGCAAAGCACGTCAACACCTCATACTGCTACACATTCACCAACTCAAGTTGCGCCGACACAACCACAAGCCCAAGCCGCACCAACTGCTGCAACGGAAGATATTGAATAATGAAGAATCAACTCAGAATTATTGGTGGAGAATGGAAACGACGCCAACTCGCATTTGCAAGTATTGAAGGACTACGCCCGACCCCTGACCGCGTCCGCGAAACCTTGTTTAACTGGTTAATGTGGGATATTCAAAATGCACAAGTACTGGATTTGTGTACAGGTTCTGGGGCTTTAAGTTTTGAAGCCCTCTCACGTGGTGCAAAACATGTCACGATGATTGAACCTAACCAAACTCAGGCACAATTTCTAAAGCAGAATATTCAATTATTAAAAGCAGACAATTGCCAATTAAAAGTGACCACTGCTCAACAAGCGCTCGTGACACTAAAGTCAAGTTTTGATCTGGTGTTCTTAGATCCACCTTATAGTTTAAATCTTTGGGAAGAACTGGCCAAACTGACTGATCCGCTGATTGCTGAAAATGGGTTGATTTATATTGAAGCTGATCGTGAGCTCAACACGCTGAATTTACCGCACAGTTGGCAATCTATAAAGCAAACCAAAGCTGGTACAGTCCGAGCAGGCTTATATAAAAAAGTGACTCGTTCTTAATGCATATTTAATTTGAAGCCAGTTATCTGCACCCTGCCTCAACTGGCTTCAAATAATAAATGCAACAGCTCAACACCATACAATCACATTAACGTGGTGGTTGGTTATGATCATTATGCTGATTATTCGAATGATCATGCTGATTAGAATCAGGTCGATGATCTGAACCATGATGTGGAGGTGGTCTATTGTGCCGATGATCCCAATCATCATGCCATAGACATCCCGTGAGTAAACTCGTGGTTAAAACCAATAACACAATATTTTTAATCATTATTTTTACCTAATCTTTTTATCCAATTTTTATTATTCCTGATTCAAAGATCATGAATAGCAATATTTTGTTTGCTGCCTATTCCCACCCCAAAATACAAAGACTTGAAAGATAATTCAGTTCAATAACATATAAAAATTTTGTTTTTAAATAAAAACCAGATGGAAAAAACCAATCTCCATCTGGTGCATTGATACTCATAAATCAATTAAAGGGTATCGAATAAAGTCAACTTTGGGAGATGAACCATTTTTGTCATTCATATGTTTTTGATGAGATGGTTCTGGTTGATAATCAGTTTCTTGAAGCATTGGACTTGTACTTGAATGATCCATGCCTGCACTATGTGACATACAACCCATCATCAAGCCAGTACTCAGTACTAGCAATAAGGTTGCTTTTATCATTTTCCTTCCCCTTTTTACTAGGGTCGAATATTTATTATTCTTCTTTAAAGCGATTTAGGGGTTTTCAATTTGTGCGTTTTTTGTACTATTTTTTAAAATACGTCTACTCTATCACTAATAGAAAAATTGCGATAAATAAAAGCCGTGCTAAAACAATTATGTTCTTGTCTTCAATTTTTCGAAAACTATCTCTCCCGCAACTTATCTAACATAAAGTTAAATAAGAAGAACATCCTCTTATTTAACGAGATATTCAGCATCCTTAAAAATTCAGCTAATGTGGTAATGGCCTAGTCTGCTTATAGTTTGGTCGATCTGGTCGATGATCAGGTGGACGACTTTCAGGAGGTCTACGTCCAAATGGACGGTGCTCTGGTGGCCTATTTTCTGGAGGACGATGCTGTGAAGGATGATCATGCGGAGGTCTATAATCTGGACGTCCATCCCATCCATAACCATAAGATGGTCGATGATCATAGTCGTGATGATCATGGTCATACCAATCATCATCATACCAAACACAACCCGACAACATAATGACCGACAAAGTGGATAACACAATTAGTTTTATCATAATGTTCCCCTTACATATGGGAGTACTTCTTCATTATTCAGAATAAAGATGAATAAAAAACAAGCAACTTGTTCTGTTTTTGTTATGGCAAAATAAACGTGCTGTTATGACTTAATGTCTATATTTCCATTCATTAAAAATAGATGTAATTCCATCACCTTAACGCTTTTTATCGAACAGTTATTCTTCTAGGCTGAAGCAATATGACCGACCTAGTCAAATCACGTTGATGAATACTCCCAGTTAAAATACTTTAAAATATATTGTATTTTTTCAATATCTTTAATTTTTGTTCAATACATCTTAATCCGAAATAATTTCTTACAAGTCTCCCCTGAGTCATCCCTCCATAAAACAGCCTCGCCCTAGCCATTATGTGTGGTTTAAGTAAATGAAAATCGTTTGATGACGTGCTGTTGAAATATTTAAATACAAATCCTGATGACCGTTTCACCTCATTGTTACCCAAGCTACACAGTTTGCACATTATTGTATTATTCACGTAATTCATTCTGTTTCGCTTTGTTGTTTCAATTGATTGAATGCCTGTGAATCCTTAGCATGAGTCCTGTTCTGACTTAAGTGATGATAAGTAGAACAGCTTTAATTTTATCTCGTTAATAACACAGGATGCCTATTATGAAATTAACTCATATCCTACTTGCAACAACCTTTGCTGCTGTAACAACCACAACTTTTGCTGCAACAACTGAACAACCTCAAACTGAAGAAAAAGTCATTGTTTCAACCCAAGAGCAACCTGCTAGTTCTGCAACTGAAGGCTCGGCTGCTCAACCTACTACAGACTCAGCAAGTGAAGCTACGCCAGCACAATAAGGCCTAGTACACCAGTTTTCTAAGACCTTCACTCCACCTCATTCACTCGAAGGTCTTAGAAATTTTCAGGTGATTCAGCGTATTCTGTGTCACCTAAATTTTCTAAGAAATGTATAATTATCTAAAATTCCTGAATAATGAATATAGTTAATTATGATGATTCCCATGACATCAACTATGATTGATTTTTAAATAAAGTAAATAAAATCATATAAATATTAAAAATATTAAACCTAACCCAAAACCTATTTATGCTAGCTATCCACTATGGCATAGCTTGTTTGCAGTCATGACTTCACCGTTAATAGCATTATTGTGAATGGATTGAATGGGATTCGCTGTGAGCACAAAAAATACTGATTTTACCACTGAAGTGGCAATCCTTGGCGCTGGCCCTGTAGGGCTTACGCTTGCAAATTATTTAAGCAAACAAGGGGTTCAAGTCACCGTCATAGAACAACTGGATCAATTAATCGATTACCCTCGTGCTATTGGTATTGATGATGAAGCATTGCGCACGATTCAGTCTCTTGGGCTAGTAGAGCAAGTTTTACCCCATACAACCCCAAATCATGCCATGCGCTTTTTGACTCCTAAAGGGCATTGCTTTGCGGATATTCAACCTTTAACACGTGAATTTGGTTTCTCGCGTCGTAATGCTTTTATTCAACCGCAAGTCGACAATGTATTACTACAAGGGCTAAAACAATATCCACAAACCCAAGTTCTATTTGCACGTCAACTGACTGAATTTAGCCAAGATACGCAATCAGTCACCTTGAATATGCAAAATAAACAGGGAGAAGCTGAAGTTGTAAAAGCCAAATATTTGATCGCCTGCGATGGGGGTAACTCTATCGTGCGTCGTACCTTAAATATCGGTTTTGACGGTAAAACTGCCCCGAATCAATGGATTGTCATTGATATAGAAAATGACCCATTGGCAACCCCACATATTTATTTATGCTGTGATCCCGTGCGTCCATATGTCTCGGCTGCATTACCGCATGGTATCCGTCGTTTCGAATTTATGGTGATGCCTGGTGAAACCCAAGAAGAGCTCAGCAAACCAGAAAGTATTAATCAACTGTTGGCAAAAGTTTTACCGAATACCCATAATATCGAGGTGATTCGTCAACGTGTATATACCCATAATGCCCGCATTGCAGATAAATTCCGTGTAGATCGTATTTTACTTGCAGGTGATGCCGCGCACATTATGCCCGTCTGGCAAGGTCAGGGCTATAACAGCGGTATGCGTGATGCCTTTAACTTAGGCTGGAAAATGGCATTGGTTGTACAAGGAAAAGCAGGACCTGAACTCTTAGATTCATACCAAATTGAACGTAAAGATCATGCCAAAGCCATGATTGATCTTTCCGTGATGGCAGGTCATGTATTGGCACCACCGAAAAAATGGCAAGGCTTTGTACGTGATGGCATTGCATATGCACTCAATTATATTAAGCCGATTAAACAATATTTATTAGAAATGCGCTTTAAGCCCATGCCGCAATATCATGATGGCGTGTTGATTCAAAATAAGCTGAAGCACTCACCTGTCGGTAAAATGTTTATTCAGCCTAAAGTTGAATTGGTTTCTGGCGAACAGGTGCTCTTGGATGAAATCATTGGCAATGACTTCGCAATCTTGGCTTGGGGGGTAGACCCACAATGGGGCTTATCAGATGCAACCCTACAACAATGGAAAAAGCTAGGGGTAAAATTTATTCAAGTTTTACCTGCGGTTCAGTTGCAAAATGAAAAGCGTAAACAATTCGATGGTGTGATTTGTGTCGGTGATATTGGCACTGAAATCCGTAGCTGGTTTGGTCGCACCAACGACTCTATGGTCATTTTACGCCCTGACCGCTTTGTAGCAGCACTCGCGATTCCTCAAAGCGTAGATCAAATCAGCCAAGCATTGTTCGCAAAGTTACACAGCAAAGCTTAATGCTCTGCGCTACGGCGTTACATCCTCTAAATCACAAAGCCCAGAACAATTCTGGGCTTTGTGATTGCGCGCTAAATAACTATTCAATCGCTTTGAACCATGCAATATCCTGAACCGAAGCACGAGTTTTCATCTGTCGTAAAAATGGTTTAGCTTCTTCAAAATATGGCAGCAACTTAAACGACATGGCATACACCAACCAATACGCCAAATATAAATCTGCCGCAGTACACTTTTCTCCAAGTAAATAGGGTTTTGCCTGACTTAAACCTTGTTTTAAAAATTGAAATAAACGCTGTTCATCACCAAAACTTAAACCCATTTTCTTACTTTCAATCAGATCTTTAGCCACATTTAAATTTTTAATGTCCATATATTCGGTTAATGGGCCATGGATGTAGAACAGCCACTTTAAGTAAGCACCACGTTTAGGGTCATGCAGTGCGGGAGCAAAATCCTGCTCAATATATTTATCTGCCAGATAGGCAATAATTGCAGGTACTTCAGTGATGACAATATCGTCATCTACCAAACAAGGTACTTTTGCCATGGGATTAATGGCTAAATAAGTTGCCTGATGCATATCTTCATAGCTGATATTAATCAATTCTACCTGATCTTCAATCTTTAGCTCTTTGAGGAAAGGCAAAATGATATTGCCTCGTGATTGTGGATTGGTATAAAGCTGCATCATTGTTATGGTTCCACTGTTGTTATTTTGCGCTACCTTAGCATAGCTTGCCTCTCAACTGCGTGGTGATTCTGTCATCCATGACCTAGAATTGGAGCATATTTTCAGTGCTGAATTAGAAAATTCCAGTATAGAATTGCTCTTTTAAGATTTTTAAAATGAGGTTAATCGCCTCATTACGTTGCTCTTTGCGATAGCTGGCATACAGACCAATGGTGGGTAAAGGTTCAATGGTATTTTTTACCACGATTTTATCGCCCAATAAGGGAATGACATAAGCAGGAACCAAACTCCAGCCTACCCCCATCCCGACCAAATTCACATTGAGTAGAATGTTGGTAGAATGCTGCACCACATTCACATTGAGTTTGGATTGTTTGAAAAAATCCTGAATAATTTTATAAAGTTGAGGTGAAGCACCTTCATCACTGATAATAAAATCTTGCTGATTAAAACTTTTAATACTGACATGACGCTGCGCTGCTACAGCCGAATCTTTCGGTACAATGAGCGCCAAAGGTTCATTGAAAATTTGTACAAACTCTAATTCACTCGATTCATCAATATAGCGGGTGAAAGCAATATCAATGTCGCCTTTCTTTAAAGCTCTGAATTGATCTGCATCAGTCAAACTATGAAAATGAATTTTTAAATCGGGAAAATGTGCCCGAATATTGGGCATGATGTAAGGGAATATCTTCATCTCGGCCACAGGCACAAAACCAATATGTAATTGGTCTTTACTCATATTTGCCACTTTACGTGCATCGTGAATGGCTTTTTCCGCATGTTCCAAGCTGAGTAATGCTTCCTTTAAAAAGGCTTTGCCTTCTTCGGTCAACTCCACTTTTCGGTTAGAGCGAACCAGTAACTGTACGCCAACCTCTTGCTCCAGATCTTTGATTTGCTGGCTTAAAGAAGGTTGTACCGTACACATGCGCTGCGCAGCTTTGGTAAAATTTAACTCTTCAGCCACTGCAACAAAGTAACGTAAATGACGTAATTCCATCAGTGCTCTCCTTCATGTTGAACGGATACAACTTTAGCTGCCACTTTTACTCGATACACGACAAGCGTGGCTAAAGTCATCATGGCACAAAACAAATAAGTCATGGCATAGCCCCAATAGGCAATTAAAATTCCCATGAACACTGAACCGACCGCCAAGCCTAAATCAAACAGGGTAAAATAAGTCGAAATCGCATGTCCAATCCGTTGCTTGGGTACACTCTGAATGGCGACCGTCTGCAAACATGGAAATAAAGTGCCATATCCAATTCCGATCAGTACCGCGGATAACCAGAGTACCCATGGCTGATTCAACTGACTGAGCACAGCTAAACCAACAGCAAACAGAATAAAAGATGGATAAATCACCACGCTAGCCCCTTTCTGGTCAAACCAACGCCCCACCCATGGTCGAACCAAAATCATGGAGCAGGCAAAGACCAGAAAAAAGGTACTGGTATACGCTATCAGTTGCTTGGTTTCAGTATACGCCGCAATAAAGCTCATCACACTCGAATAAGAAAATGCTGTCAAAAGTGCGACCAAACCCACAGCAAGTACGCGAAACTCAATAATATCGTGTAGTGTTAAACTGGAAGATGATGGCTCGACTAAAGATCGGCTGTCTTCATCATGAATAGGAATGCACAGACAGAAAATAAATCCTAGCGTCATCAGTCCCGATAAAATGGCAAATAACACTGTAAAACTGGCATATTGAGTGATGGTTAAAGCCAATAAGGGACCAAACACAACCCCTAAATTGGTTGACATCACAAAGTAGCCCATCCCCTCACCTTTGCGATGTTCAGGAATAAACTCATTGGCAACAGGTACCGTGACTGTCGTTAAAATACTGAACCATATGCCATGAATAAAACGCACCAATAACAGGCTCCACATGCTGTCGATCCATAAATAACTGAATGCAAACAGCACAAATAAAATTTCTGAGCCACGAAAACTAAGTTTCTTGCCTATTTTTTCCGAAATAAGCCCAGAAAAAGGACGTACCATAATGGATGAAATCAAAAACAAGGTCAGTGCTAAACCCGCTTCTTGAATAGACCCACCCAAATCTTTCATGATGTAGACAGGTAAAATGGCCAGCAAGGCAAAATAATAGGTAAATAAAAACAGGTTATTCAGAACACAAAATACAAATGCTCGATTCCACAGCCTCTCTACACGTCCATCCGATCTCATTTTATGGACTCACTTTCTCAGTCGTATTCATACGTGCAGGTTGCAGAACCATGTTCAGCAATGCTTGAATATAAGCTTCATCAGGCTGATGATTAAAGAAGATCATCTGATAATGAATGGGCGCATACAAAGTATCGAGCATCAGTTCAAATGGATAGTCGGCACGAATCTCTCCACTTTGAATGGCCAATTGAATCAACTTTCGGGTCGCTTCACGGCGCGGTAATAAATACTGACTAAAAAACGCCCCAGCGGCTTCACGATGCTCGGATAACACCACCAATAAAGCTCGTCCAATCGGGCGATTTAAAGCATGTGATAACTTGAGTAATTGTTGCTTTAAATTAAATTCCAGACTCTGCGCATAATCCAGTTCAAACACCGAAGCCGTTTCCTGCTTGAAGGCTTCAAAGACCAAGTCAGATTTATGTTTCCACCAACGGTAAATGGTGGACTTCCCGACACCCGCCCGAGCAGCAATCTCTTCAATCGTCAACTTACCGTATTCATAATCTTCTAAAGCTGCGATCACAGCATCTAAAATACATTGCTTGCGACGCGAAGATTTTTCTAACTCAGACATAGCTCACCACAAAACGAAACGATACGTATCGTTTTATACTAATGTAATTTTACTGTCTAAACTAGAGGATTAAGACCAAGGACTATAAGTTCATACCATTTAGCGGCATAAAAAAACCCGTGAGTTAGTTACACTCACGGGTTTCGCTTGAACACAGCTAAATTTTAACTTGGTGTCGAAGACTTTTTATAAATGCTGCAAGATGGGTGATGGTTTTCTTGCAAACGAGCCACTTTACGTTGTTCTGCAGCCTCAAAACGACAACGCTTCCATTCATTGGTTAAGTCCAATGGTGGAATTTGTTTAGGTTGACCTGTTTCATCTACCGCAACCATCGTGAAATAGCAGCTATTGGTATGACGTACAGTACGTTTTTGAATATTTTGTGCTTCTACACGAATACCGATTTCCATAGAAGTACGGCCCACATGGTTCACACTGGCAAGGAAAGTGACCAACTCACCGACATGAATCGGCTCTTTAAAGTTCACTTTATCAACTGATAGTGTCACAACATAACTACCCGAATAGCGACTTGCACAGGCATAAGCCACCTGATCCAGCAGCTTTAAAATAGTTCCACCATGAACATTACCCGAGAAATTTGCCATGTCTGGAGTCATCAATACAGACATGGTCAACTCCGACTGATCATCTAAAATTGGAGTAATTTGATCTAATGGGGACATCGCGCTCTCTAGACTCTTGCAAAGATAGTAGAATATGTACGCATTATTATATAACTTTTGTCATAAATAACATGTTCAAATCGGCAATTAAGTCATCACTATTATTTATAGTGATTACCATATCATTCAGTAAAATATATATTAATGCGCTCGAATTTAATATAAACCTATAATTTTATTATATTTATCTTAAAGTCATTCAATAACGACTATAACTTAACCGCTGACCTTGTCTTTGCAAAGCTCTATTTAAATGACTGAGAACCTCAAACAAAACCAGTCCATTACTTGAAATGGGAAAGTGAAAGTTTTTTAAATATTAAAATTGGATGAATTGAGGCATATCAATTGAAAATGACATTCTGCTTAAATTAACGGCCCTCCCCACAAGAAACAGCCCAATCGTTGTCCTCTTTTTCACGCTCTGGAAAGAATGAATTGAGGCTATAAGCTCTAATATTTTTGAGTGCCACAGTGCTAGTTCTGAACAGAGTATTGAGGAATTTTATAACCGCGTGAATAATTCTGTTGATCGAAGACTTTCAAGATATTACTCAATTGTTTATCCGCAGCATGAATACCTGCCTGCATGGTTTCTTCACGCCCTTTGACATCAAAGATATGCACTTTTTCACGTAAATCTGGCTGAATGACAATATCGGCATGTTTCAATTCTTCTCGAGCCAAGTGATTCTGCATAATGTTGATATTTTGGTTAAACAAGCCCCACATATTACTGGTTTCTGTGTGTTCGGGTTGTGCCAAAATATCTACAGCAATCACAATGTCTGCACCTAATTCGCGGGCAACATTCACAGGTACAGGGCTGACCAATCCACCATCGACATATTCATCTCCCGCAATTTTTGTTGGAATGAACATACTCGGAATAGAAACTGAAGCTCGGACCGCTTGTCCAGTATTACCATAATTGAAAACTACTTTTTTACCTTCTTTTAGCTCGGTCGCCACTACATACATTGGCGTTTTTAAAAGTTCCAATGGTGTATTGAGCACTTGTTCATTGACATAGTCTTGAACTTTTTGACCATCAAAGAAACCCGTCATTGCCAGTTTTACATCACGGACATCATTGGCTTTCATATTCAGCGCAATCTCACGTAATTGTTGGGCATTTTTCCCACTGGCATAAATTGAACCCACTACGCTGCCTGCACTGGTGCCCACAATCAAATCTGGATGAATCCCGTATTGCTCCAGTACCTGAATCACGCCAATATGTGCATAGCCACGCGCACCACCACTGCCTAAAACCAATGCCACAATCGGACGATGTTCTGTTTGTTTGAGTTTTTTGAAGTCGATACGATTCGCCTGCACTTGAGCTTCAGTAACTATAGGCGTAGTTGTCGGCTGAGCCGAGGGCAATAATGATGACTGAGCCATACTCTGCCCCGAGAACATTCCCCAAATAATGCCAATAACTAAACTAGATTGAAGCGGTTTCAAGGTAGGTAAACTCTCTGATCGTGACTAATAGTTATTCTATGCAAAATAGATGGTTTCACTGTTGCATTTCGTAAAAATGAAACTTTAGCTCATTAGCATAACGAACAAAAACCATGAAATTATGAAGACTAGGCTGCATTTTCGAAAATTTTCTTCTTGGCTTGTTTTTAAATCAATGATCCCTGCAGATCAAAAACCAAATAAAAAAGCCAGTATGATTTAGACACACTGGCTTTTCAAAAATCAGATTTTTAAGCGATTACCAAATATCAGAATTCACTTTGTCTTTAAATTTTGGATAGTTGTCCAATTTAAATTCAGGTTCTTTAATCCCTTGCTTCAACTGTGAGGTATAGTCTTTTAATAGCATGAGAGCAAAAGGCGTTAACAATAGAATTGCAAATAAGTTAATAGTTGCCATTAAGCCCATAGATAAATCCGCCATCGACCATACCAATGGTACGCTGGTAATTGCACCAAAGTACACCATAAACAGCACCAGTAAACGGAATACCAACATCACTTTGCGGTTATTGTTAATGAACTGCATATTACTTTCGGCATAAGCATAGTTACCAATAATCGATGAGTAAGCAAACATAAACAAAATGATGGCAAGGAAGTCATCACCCCAGCTACCAATCTGGCTCACCAAAGCCATTTGTGTTAATTGTACACCCGCAAAACCTGCATCATGGTACATCCCTGACGACAAGATAATAATCGCTGTACATGAACACACCACGAAGGTATCCACAAATACACCCAGCATTTGTACCAAACCTTGGTTTACAGGATGTTTAACATCCGATGCTGCTGCCGCGTTTGGCGCAGAACCCATCCCCGCTTCATTCGAGAATAAACCACGTTTAATCCCCATCATCATCGCCATAGAAACCATCGCACCGAAGAAACCACCGGCTGCGGCATCAAACTGGAAAGCATGGGTAAAAATGAGTTGGAAAATTTCAGGTAACATTGAAAAGTTCTTCACGGCGATGTACAGCGCTACAGCCAAATACATCACTGCCATGAGAGGAACAAAGCTTTCTGCCACTTTGGCAATACGCTTAATTCCACCAAAAATAACGACTGCCGTTAGAATCACTAAAACAATACCCACCCAAGAAATTTCGAAAGAGAAAAGTCCTAAGTTCAGCATGAGATTGGCTTTATCCCAGCCCCATGCATGCGAGGTTGCATCAATGATTGAGTTGGCTTGCACCGCATTGAAGACAAAGCCATAAGCTAAAATCAACGATAACGCAAAAACCACACCCAACCATTTTTGTTTTAAACCCTGAGTAATATAGTAGGCTGGTCCACCACGAAATTGCTGATTTTGCGTGTCACGAACCTTAAAAAGCTGAGCCAAAGAAGACTCAACAAATGCTGAACTCATCCCTAAAAATGCGGTTAACCACATCCAGAACACTGCACCAGGACCACCAATCGCAATCGCAATCGCAACACCTGCAACATTACCTACACCGACACGACTCGCAAGACCAGTCACAAAGGCTTGGAATGGTGTAATGCCATGCTCATCATCGCCTTCTTTACGACTCGATTTCATGACTTTAATACTGTGAAAAAATAGTCGAAGCTGCACAGCACCCGTAATTAAGGTATAAAACACCCCAACCACCACCAAAAATACCACCAAAAAGTTCCATAAAGGGTCATTCAGCATTTGCACCCAAGACATCAGGGTGGTATTTAGTTGTTCGTTCATTTTCTTATTCCTTAAGACTCAGCAGATAGTGTTTAGCAATTCAAAAAAGGCCTTGAGAACAAGACCTTTTGCTTCCTCTTAAGCAAAGAACTTAAGAATAAGTTGAATAACAGTGGCGTTGATCAAGTCAACGAAGAATGCCCCACAAAGCGGAACAATCAAAAAAGCTTTATGTGAAGCACCATACATGTTGGTGATGGCTTGCATATTGGCAACAGCAGTCGGTGTTGCTCCCATACCGAAACCACAATGCCCTGCAGAAAGTACGGCTGCATCGTAATTTTTTCCCATGACTCGGAATGTCACAAAGGCTGCATAAAGCGCCATGGTAATGGTTTGTGCACCTAAAATGACAACCAACGGACCAGCAAGGTCTGCAAGTTGCCATAATTTCAGCGAAAGTAATGCCATGGCCAAATACAAAGAAAGTGACGCATTACCAAACACATCAATCGCGCGGTCAAAAATACTTACTTTGAACACGCTCTCAAGAATGTTACGTAAAATTACACCACCACCCAATGTCCAAACAAAGGTAGGCAATTCAAACCACGTGCCCTTACTAAAACCCGTCATAAACTCGGCAAATGCCAAACATGCGGCAAACATCCCTAAGGTAGTAATCGCATTATCAGCAGTAATCAAACGTACCTGATGTGGATATTCAAAGGGTGCTGATTGTTCTGCCTCTTGAGCTGTCATTGGCGTATGATCACGCTTCTCGATCTGAGCATTGGTTTTAGGTTGTGCAAGTTGATAACGGTTGATCAACATTTTCGCCAATGGACCACCAATTAAACCACCAATGATCAAGCCAAAAGTGGCACTTGCCATACCCAGCGCTAATGCACCTTTAATCCCATGCTCAACTTCCAGAATTTCACCCCAAGCGCCCGCAGTACCGTGGCCACCTGTTAAGGTAATTGAACCTGCGATAAGACCGATCAGTGGATCAATACCCAATAAAGTCGCAAGACTCATACCGACAAAATCTTGAACCACAATGAATGAAGCAACAGCAATCAGGAAGATCACCAAGCCCATTCCACCTTCTTTCAATTTTGAAAAATTTGCACTTAAACCAATTGAAGCAAAGAAAATAAGCATAAAGCTGGTTTGTAATTCACTGCTTGTGCTGATGCTAAAACCCCAAATGTTGTATACAACTAGGGAAAGGAGCGCTGCAATCAAACCACCTGCAACTGGTTCAGGAATATTATAACGACGTAAAAAATCGATGCGATTCACCAGGAATCGCCCCAATAACAATACAATGACTGCCGCAATAAGCGTATAGAATGCATTAAAAGTAAGTGCCATAATTCTTGTCCGTCAATTTTATCTGTTGTTATACAGATAAATAATAACGCTCTATGTAGGAAAAGCTATAAGCAGCTTTGTACAAACAGTGAAACATACTGCTTGTACAAAGCGCTTGCAGTTTGACTTTAGAGCAAGAGTTTTAGAAGTTGTAACGTGCCATAGCACCTACGCGATTATCTTTCCCTTTTTGCCAGAGAAAGTTTCTCGCTCACCATAGACATATTCCATCCCTAGCGTGACTGGAGTCACAGGGCTATACATCACATTGAGCCAAACTTGTTGCAAGGTCTTGTTTTGTACAGTATCTATAGATACTAAACCGTCAGCAAAGCCATTCCTGTCATTTGCCAACATAAGACCATCCCCCAAAGTACTGCGTACTTTAGGATTGAATTGATAAATTGTACCTACCGTTAAGGCATCAAACTCATTTAAGTTAAGGTAGGTTGTAGTCGGGCTGATATTGTAGGCTATATTGGTATATAAGAAGAATTTGTCATCACCTTTGACATTAGAATAATCCCCCACCACGTGAAGTTGTTCAGACAACTTATAACTTGTACCTAAACCTAGGCCCCAACTAAATGCAGTTTTATTATCTGCATCTGTAGCACAAAATTCCTGTGCTAAAGCACCTAAAGAAGTGGTTCCCTTAGCTTCTGAAAAGTTGTGTTTCAGCTTTGCTGTAAATGCTGGGAAGCAATTGTCATCATGCTCTTTTTCTAAACCCAGAACATATGATGTGTCTGTATTGAATTTATCGCTATAACGCACCATTGGGGTACGAAACGTACCAATCCTTAAAGGTGCATTAAAATCAAGCATTTCAGGTTGTAAGCCAGTGGTTATAAAAGTCGAGGTCATTTGAGCAAATAACCAGTTATTCAGAGTTAAATAAGCATGGCGAATGCGTAGTGAATCATGACTGCCACGAAAATCGACTTCGACCTTCCCTCCAACATCTTGATCTTGAATCGGTGCTTTAAAATCTAGACCTAAACGGGTTGTGGTCGCGGTACTATAAAAACGATCTTCTATTTTATTTTTATTTGTTACATCACTCAAGACTACCGCATTAATACGGTTAAAAATTGCATCGCTACCATCAAATTGGTAAGAGGTATCGCCACGGACAAATCCGTAGAGCTTAACTTCAGAACCACTCGAGGCTTTGACCTGTAACGGTGATGCTTTTTCTGTACTTATGGAATGAACAGCTTTAGATGTAGTAATTTGTGGTTTGGTTCTATGACTTACCACTGCTGCTTGTTGTATTTGTGGAAGATTTTGCTGAATCAAAGCTTTTAATGCTTCAACTTCAGCTCTTAATCGTGCAATTTCCTCTTGCTCAACAGATGCTGCGTGAGTCACTGTCATCATCAAAGTTGCAATGGTAACTGCTAAACTTTGCCGAATCCTAGGCTTCTTCATGAGGGGTAAACTCATTCCAAGCTCCTTGTTCCTTTGGTATTTTGCATGTTCATCTAGATCCATTTATATCGGGTGAACAAATAGACCTATACGATAATATCAATTTCTCAATTGATCACTGCTGAAATGAAAGCGCAACATTATGCTGAATTTTTACCAAAAACCTTATTATTATTTTTTAACTCTGTTTTAAGTGTTTCTAATTTAATCTACTTTTTGTTCATCCATCCTCTTTTTGTAACTTTTAATTTTAGCCAAATAATTGTTTAAATAAATAAAAAAAGAGGCTTATGCCTCTTTTTTTATTTGAACTGAATATTTAGAAATTATACAGTGCAACCACGTTTACACGATTTTCTTCACCTGTTTTACTGGTTAAAGGCGTTGTTGCATTGGGTGCAGAGAAGGTTTCACGTTCACCATAGGTGTATTCAAGACCTAAACTCACTGGTTTAATTGGGCTATAAAATACATTCGCCCAAGTTTGCCATAAGTCTTTATTCAAAGCGCTTGGGCTTTTAGATGCATTGATATAATCCAAATCTGTATCATGCTTCATATAACCATAACCCAATGTACCACGCCACTTCGGATTAAACTGCTGAGTAATACCGACCGTAATTGAGTCAAATTCACTTTGTTGAATATTTTTATTGGCATCAATTGCATAGCCTGGATTTGACCAAGATACAAAGCTACTATCCCCTTTGACATGGTAGTAATCTGCTTTTAAGGTCGTACTTGGTGTGACATTGTATTTTGTTCCTAAGCCTACGCCCCAAGCCACTTTTTCATCATCAGAAGTTTGCTTATCTACCACCATGGTACGGGCTGAAACAATACCAGCATTGTTGGCAAACTTATGATTCAAACGTGCTGTAAGTGCTGGAATACGCATCTGGTTATCTGGATCTGAACCCAAGGTCCAAGCCGTTCCAGAGACTGAATCTGAACTATATTTAGAATCTTCCAATGCAAAGATTAAGTTAGTTTCTGGCGTAAAAGTACTGGTATAACGTACTTGTGGAGTGCGCTTAACTGCACCACCGACATAACCTAAAGCATCAATCGTTTCTGGCATATAATCAGGCACAGCAAAGTTTGACCATGTTTGACCAATGAGCCAGTTGGCATACGTTAAGTATGCATGACGAATACGTAAAGTATCATTGCTGCCCAAAAAGTCGACTTCAACTTTACCAGCAACATCACCCACCTGAGTTGGCGTCTTAAAGTCAAAACCTAAGCGTGTTGCAGCTAAAGTAGATTTGAAAAGATCACTATTTCCTGGTGCTCCGTCTAAAGCTGCTTTATTGATTTGGTTATATGGATGCGCTCTGCTTGGACCACCATCAATCTGATAAGTCGCATCTGCACGGACATTACCGTAGAAATTAACTTCTGCACCACCGACCGTAATGCCTAAACCTTTTTTCTCTGGTGCTGGTTTTGCTGGCGGAGTTTGTGTAGCAGCCTGAACCTGATAATTCTGCTGCTGCGTGTTCATTTGCTTTTGCTGCTGTGCATATTGCTCTAACATGCCTCGCAACTCTTGAACCTCTTTACGTAATTGTTCAACTTCCGTATTGGTATCTGCCTGTACAGTTCCTGCTGCAACCACACCCATCGCTAATACTAACGTTTTTAAACGCACAGACATCTTTTGAGTCGTCATCCTAAATTCCCTATCCATCACCAGTGCAAATTATTGTTTGTTCATTCCACTGAACATTTCTTGAGCCAAAATGTGACAGATAAGTCTTATATCGACTATATATGCTTTAGTCGAAGGCTATTTTTTGTTTTTTATACAAATTACCATTTCGTTTGCAATGAAATTGAGACTAAGTCTTTGTCTTTTCAGTATAAGTATCGAATTATTATTCATAAATAATGAATTATGATTCATTATTTTAATGAGCTAAGTTTAACTAATATGATAATTAACATCAGAAACAATACCTTTAAGGTATTGAAATCAACCTATTAGGTGTGATTTTCTCTTAAATTAATACCTAGAGATTTCTTACTCATCTGTCTCATTATTATATTGTTGTACAATCTTGAACATTCGACTTATTTACTCAAACCAAACAACGCCGAAAAATCAAAACAGAGATTCAGCTTTTATTTAAAGCACAGACTTTAATTTTTTATATTTACGCTCAATCTTTCCAAATTTCCTCTGTGACTTCACTACCTCATCTTACGCAGCAATGCTAAGAAGTTTTCATTTTAATCAATAACAATTAGGTTAATTGCCGCAGTTTTAAATCAAATATACAGAGCTGTGTGATGACAGCATCTTCATCGAATTATATTCAGGTCCATAGGTTTAGATCCGTAATTTCAAGCAAAACTTTGTCAGTAGAATTCCTGCTGAATAGAGGTAGACTATGCATAAAACACACATAAAAAAGGCGTAATTTAAATTACGCCTTTTGCATTCAGCTTAAAAATTAAATCGCTTGATTAAAGGTATCACAGTCTTTTAAGTTGCCTGATTTAAGACCTGCTTGAAACCATTTCATCCGCTGCGCACTCGAACCATGTGTAAAGCTATCAGGAACAACCTGTCCTGTTGATTGCTTCTGTAAGTAATCATCCCCAATTTTGTGCGCAGCATCCATCGCTTCTTCAATATCACCCTGTTGCAAAAACTGAGTGCGCTGTTGGTTATGATAGGCCCAAATACCTGCTAAACAATCGGCTTGTAATTCTTGACGCACAGACAGTTGATTCGCTTCAACCTTCGAAGTCTGCGTGCGTGCTTTATGAACCTGATCAGAAATTCCTAAAAGGTTCTGCACATGGTGTCCAACCTCATGTGCAACTACATAGGCTTGAGCAAAATCGCCCGCTTGATCTTGGCGAGTCAGTTCTGTTTGGTTTTGTTCACCACCAATGCCCATTTGCTGACGCATATCTTTAAAGAAAGTGGTATCAATATAAACTTTCTGATCGACTGGGCAATAAAACGGCCCCATAGCCGCTTGTGCCGCACCACAGCCTGAATTCACAGCCCCAGTAAACATGACCAGTTTCGGTGCGGTATACTGTTGATTCAATTGCTGCTGAAACACCACATTCCACGTGTCTTCAGTATCTGCCAACACTGTTCCAATAAAATCCATGGCTTCTTGCTGCTCTGGGGTTGGATTATCCAAACCTTTGGTTTCCGCACCAATCGAAGCTTGCTGTGTTACTTGCTGAGTAGCTTGATATGCCTGCTGTGGATCTACTCCAAAAAATTTCCATGCGACAAATGCAACCACCAAGCCTAGAATACTGAAGCCACCCATTTTGCGACCTGCACCACCGCCACGACGGTCTTCAATATTGCTACTGACACGACGACCTTTCCAACGCATAGCCTTATTCCTTATTTTTATGAAGTAGACCTTTTAAGCTTAAGCCTGTTTTGAATTCGGCCAAATCTTTTTAAACACAGTTAGTACAAGAATCACTGCCAAACCCGCGGCAATACCAATCATCAAATTAATTAAAGTTGGCGTTAATGCACCAACAATACTGCCAAAATTAGGAATTAACTCTAAGTGATCAACTGTATCTTCGGTAAAATGATGGATAAGCGGTACTGCATGGTTAATAATCCCACCACCCACCAAGAACATTGCAATTGTGCCAACTACAGTTAATGTTTTCATGAGCTTAGGTGCAAAAGCCAATAAAAAACGTCCCACTTTCTGTTTCGCATTCGAGCCTTGTTGAGTTAAGTACAGCCCAATATCATCAATTTTGACAATCAATCCGACAAATCCGTATACACCGATGGTCATTGCAATCGCAATAATGCTGAGTACAGTCAGTTTACTCATAAACGTCGCTGTCGCTACTGTACCCAAAGAAATCACCACAATCTCTGCAGACAGAATAAAGTCAGTGCGAACGGCACCTTTGATTTTCTCTTTCTCATAGGTCACTAGGTCAGTTTCAATGGTGTGAAGCTCTTCTTCTGCTTCCTTCTCATTGCTCGCCTTACGATGTTGCAAACTGTGTAAAACTTTTTCTACGCCTTCATAACATAAGAATAAACCGCCAATCATCAATAAAGGATTAATCAGCCACGGCGCCACTACACTGATCAATAGTGCCAGTGGCACCAAAATCAATTTATTCACAAAAGAACCCTTGGCGACACTCCAGACTACCGGCAATTCGCGTTCTGCACGTAAACCGCTGACCTGTTGTGCATTGAGTGCCAAGTCATCCCCCAAAACACCCGCTGTTTTCTTGGCAGCCACTTTGCTCATGACAGCAACGTCATCTAATACAGTCGCAATATCATCTAATAATATTAATAAGCTACTTGCCATTATATTTATCCTAAGAAGTTTGCTCTATTTTAATGGGATATGAAGAAAAAAACTGTATTTACCTGATGATTTATGTTCGGATTTAATTTTTTTCTACTTCTATTTTTTTCTGACTGACATTAAAAAAAATTATGCCGTACAATGTAGCCCATTAATTGACTGCAGATGTAGTAAAAAACACTACTTTTTGGAAAAGAAAATGAGTAATCAAGATAATCGTCCAGTCATTTTGACTGGCGACCGTCCTACAGGGCAACTTCACTTAGGTCATTTTGTTGGTTCGTTACGTTCACGTGTGGGTCTACAAGATTCACATCATCAACATCTTTTATTGGCTGATGCGCAAGCATTGACTGACAATGCCGACAATTTTGAAAAAGTACGTCGTAATATTATTGAAGTTGCTACCGATTACTTAGCAGTTGGTATTGACCCAACCAAAACCACCATCTGTGTTCAATCTTGCTTACCTGCATTAAATGAACTCACGATGTTGTATCTCAACTTCGTGACCGTTTCACGTTTAGAGCGTAATCCAACCATTAAATCTGAAATTCAGATGCGTGGTTTTGAACGCGATATTCCAGCAGGCTTCCTATGCTATCCAGTCGCTCAAGCTGCTGACATTACCGCATTTAAAGCCACTGTTGTTCCTGTTGGTGAAGACCAAATTCCAATGATTGAACAAACCAATGAAATTGTTCGTCGTATTAACCGTCAAATCGGTCAAGACCTATTACCAGAATGTAAAGCACTGCTTTCTAATATGAGTCGTTTACCAGGCTTTGATGGTAAAGCAAAAATGTCAAAATCTTTAGGCAACACCATTGTGCTTGATGCAAGCGATAAAGACATTAAAAAAGCCGTAAATGCAATGTATACCGATCCGAACCACCTGCGTATTGAAGATCCAGGTCAAGTCGAAGGGAATATCGTATTTACTTATTTAGATGCTTTTGATCCGAATAAAGAAGAAGTCGAAGAGTTAAAAGCACACTATCGTCGTGGTGGTTTAGGCGATGGTACGGTGAAAAAACGCTTGGAAGGTGTCTTGAAAGAATTGATCGGACCAATTCGTGAACGTCGTATCGAGCTTGCCAAAGATCCTGATTATATTATGGACATTTTAAAGGCTGGCACAGATAAATGCCGTGATATTACCCAACAAACTTTGGATGAAGTTAAATCCGGTTTAGGTGTATTTCACTTCTAAATATATTTGAGCAACATCACAAATTAAAGGTCTTTTATAAGGCCTTTAATTTTTTAGAATAAAAAAACATCGCCCCAATCACAAGACTCTCCAATTATTAACGTGATTTAACATGAAGTAACGTGATTGCTCATGACCTTGAGACTCATTACGATTAACATTATCCCATGATTTAGGAAATCCTAAATTGATAACATTTCTCCTTAACCGAACTGTGCAAACAGATTCGTTGTTCTACGCAATGATCACCCCAATCGTTGCGTATTTTTTTGTCTCAAAGTTTTTTAGACTTATTCTCATTTCGGTGCTATCTTAGACAATAAAGAACAAATTTGTATTTTATTTGTTATAAATATCATTAAAAAAAAAGAGAATTCGATCATGTGGGAACTTGTGACGCACCCGTCAAATCTCATTTTTAGCATTTCTATATGCCTACTCTTTCTCTTTGCCTTTTTTGAGCTGACTTTATTGTTATTGGGCGGTGGCACTCAAGGTATTCTCGACCAACTTTTACCCGCTGATCTCACTTCACCTGAAGTCGATATAGATACTGAAGCCAGTTGGTTGTTACAGGTTTTAGACTGGTTATATTTGGGGCGTGTGCCTTTATTAATCTGGGTTATTATCTTTCTTACCATTTTTGGGCTGTTTGGACTGCTATTACAAACAGTTGCTCACTTATTTACAGAAACCTATTGGAGTGCTTGGCTCTTAGCACCTGCCAGCTTCTTCTTGTGTATGCCATTGGTCCGTTTCACCGCGAAAGTTGTTTCAAGAGTTTTACCGCAAGACGAAACTACTGCAATATTTAGTGAAGAATTGGTCGGTCGTACTGCCGTAATTGTGATTGGTATTGCTAAACCCCATTCCCCTGCTCAAGCCAAAGTCAAAGATCAATTTGGACAAATTCATTATGTTTTGGTTGAACCAGAACAAGAAGATGCTTTTAAACAAGGTCAGCAAGTGATTCTGACCCAAAAAACAAAAATTGGCTTTCAAGCCATACGTTCTGAAACTTAATAACACTTAAATTTTGAGTATACGATGCTAAATTCAAATCTTATCAATCTGTTAGTAATTGCAGGCATTATTTTTGTCGCAATTATTGCTATTGGCTTTATAGTCGCCCGCTTATATCAACGTTCAAGCAAAGAAATTTCATTTGTCCGTACAGGATTTGGTGGCGAGAAGGTCATCTTGAATGGTGGTGCCATTGTTCTTCCTGTATTGCACGAAATTATTCCAGTTAACATGAATACCCTTCGACTTGAAGTGGTTCGTGCAGAAGAACAAGCGCTCATTACACGTGATCGTATGCGTGTAGATGTAATGGCAGAGTTTTATGTGCGGGTAAAACCGACTGCTGAATCGATTGCAACAGCCGCTCAGACTTTAGGTCGAAAAACCATGTCTCCCAATGAACTGAAGAATTTGGTGGAAGGCAAATTTGTTGACTCTTTGCGTGCGGTCGCTGCTGAAATGGCAATGGAAGAACTACATGAAAAACGTGTGGACTTCGTGCAAAAAGTTCAACAAGTCGTATCAGAAGATTTATTCAAGAATGGTCTAGAACTTGAAACCGTGTCTTTAACTGGTTTAGATCAGACCAGTTTTAAATACTTTAATCCGCAAAATGCGTTCGATGCAGAAGGTTTAACCAAACTTACAGAAACCATTGAAGACCGCCGTAAAAAACGTAATGTGATTGAACAAGATGCAGATCTTGCAATTAAAACTAAAAACTTAGAAGCCGAGCAAGCACGTTTACAAATTCTACGTGAAGAAGAATATGCCAAATTACAACAAGAACGCGAAATTTCAGTCCGTCGAGCAGAACAGCTTGCTGAAATTGCAGCACAAGAAGCCGCTAAAAAACGTGAGGCAGAAGAAGCACAAATTGCTGCTGAACGTGAAGTTGAATTAAAGCGTATCGCTTCCGCACGTGATGTAGAAAATGAAAATATTTTAAAAGCCCAACTCATTCAAAAAGCCCAAGTCGAGCAAAAGAAAACCATTGAATTGGCAGAGCAAGATCGTGCAATTGCGATTGCTGAAAAGTCCCGCGCAGAATCAGAAGCCAAAGCTCAAGCAGATCAAGCCCGTGCTCAGGCAGTTAAAGCAGAAGAAGAAGTGCTTACTGTCCGTGAAACGCAACGTGCTGAACGTGAAAAAGCGGTTGAATTGGTTGCAGCAAAACAAGCCGCTGAAAAAGATGCCATTGCAATTACGGTCGCTGCCGAAGCTGGTAAAAAAGCTGCTGTGGACGAAGCAGAAGCAATTCGAATTGCTGCGGAAGCGGAAGCTGAAAAAGCCCGCCTACACGCCAAAGGTGAAGCAGATGCTAAAGTTCTACTGGCACAAGCCATGGAAAAACAATATCAAGTAGATGCTGAAGGAACTCGCGCTGTACACGAGGCGAATAACACCTTGTCATCTGAGCAAGTTGAAATGCAAATTCGACTGGCTTTACTTAAATATCTGCCTGAAATTATTCGTGAAAGCGTTAAACCAATGGAAGGTATTGATGATATTAAAATTTTACAGGTGAATGGTTTGGGAAGTGTTGCACATCCTCATGGTCATGAATCGACGCCTGAACATTCAACAGCTTCACTGTCTGATCAAGTTGTGAATAGTGCTTTACGCTATCGTTCGCAAGCTCCATTAATCGATAGCCTAATGAGCGAACTTGGACTGCATGGTGGTGATATCAATGGTTTAACCCAACAACTCAAACCGCAAAGCAAAGTATAAATTCTAGTATTAAGTTAAGCGCAACTTCTGTTGCGCTTTTTTCATCAAAATATTACATATTGCCACTTCGTACTCAGTTAAAATTCAACCCTATAGGACCTAAACACAAGGAGCATGCATGCATCTTACGATCTATCCTGCTTTGTGGTTTGACAATCAAGCGTTAGAAGCATTTGAATTCTATTGCTCAGTTTTTCCAAACAGCATGATCCTTGAACATAATCCGACTGTTGTAAAAGCATCTTTGTCCAATCAATGCTTTATTGGGATTAATGGTGGTCCCTATTTCTTACCTAATCCAGCCATTTCTTTTACTGTCATTTGCAATAGCCGCCAAGAAATTACGACATTGTGGCAAAAACTTATTCTCGGTGGTGCAAGTCTTATTGATCTCGGGCATTATTCTTGGAATGCTTATTATGGTTGGGTTCAAGATCAGTTTGGCTATACTTGGCAATTACAACTAGGTAACTGCGGTAAAACACAACAACACATTCTTCCCCATTTATTATTTTGCGGTATCCATCAAAACCAGTGTTCGCAAGCCTTGCAATACTATCAAAAAATTTTTCCAGAATTTCAACGTCATCAGCGGCTTCGCTACTCTTCAGGCGACTTGAAAGGAAAAATCCAAAACAGTATTTTTAGCTTGAACCATCTTAAATTTATAGCAAAAGATAGTCCTGATCTGCATATTTTTGATTTTAATGAATCTGTTTCTTTTGTAATCCCCTGTAAAACACAGCAAGAAATTGATTATTACTGGAATTATTTTACTGAACACGGTTCGGAAAGTTGGTGTGGTTGGTGCAAAGATGTATTTGGTATTAGTTGGCAAGTGATCCCCGATAACCTTGCACAAATCTTAGCGGCTCATCCCCAAGCCTATTCAACACTTACACGTATGAAAAAGATTATTCTGCAAGATCTACTTACGTAAAACCTGAAAAATATTATGGCATTTTAGAACAAACGGAGCCAAAAGAATCGGATTAACTGTCCTCGATCATAGGGGAAATTTGACAGATATTCATAACCGAGTTTATTTCGCTTATTCAGTTTAATTTCAATTCCATAGCCAAATGATATTTTTAAGGCATCCAAATCTGAACTATTGAACTGACCTGTACCAAGTTTGTTCGTAAAATTATCAGAATTATAAGCGGTGTAATTAAACACCCGAATATATTCATTTTCATAAAAGTCATTATTCGCTACGCTATAATCATTTTCTTCTTCATTATGCTGCTCTGCAAGATGCTGATAATAATTGAAAATTTCATCACCAATAAACTCATCCATTTGTACATCTGCATTTTCAGCCATAGCAACATTCATCAATAGAAAAATCAGAATGAGTACCCGAAAAAAGAACAAATGAAGCAGTCTTAACATTTGCAATACTGTGTCTTGAAAATATAATTTTATGCATGAATATAGCATAGTTAAACAGCATCACATACAACACCTGATTAAACTACCCCCCTGATTTTGCAGCGAATAAAATTTATTTTTTCAAAAGAAAAAGGCTTCATCATCTTGAAGCCTTTTATCACTTTAAAATAATTATGTGCTAGATTAGAACAGTTTGGTCAAAGAGAATACGACACTTCCTTTCATAATATTGGCATCACTATCGATATTATTGTCAATCCATACCAACTCTGAATTTAACCCCAAAACTTCTGCACCCAAACCAATTTTATAATCGAAATAATCATCTTGCTGACCATCGCCACCAAATGCTTTAGCAAACTGTTCATTATCTTCCAGTTTGGTATAGCCCAAGCTCGAAACAAGTTTAATATTTTTATACACTGGGAACTTATAACTTGTATTTAAGTAGATTTCTTTACCTGATTTAAATGCAAATTCTGGTGAATAAAACACTCCCGCTGTGAAATAGTCACCACCCGTCATCAAATCACTATGGTTGTAGTTCACACCAAATTCACTAAAATCGGTGTGAAATTCTTTAATCGTGCCAGGATAATTCACATCGGCATAGTTAATATCTAGAAATGATTTTTCTGTGATGGGTAAAATATAGCCCACAAAAAAGTCAGCTTCGACATTCCCACCTGCCCCAACATCCGCATTCGATGCCCATAAACTTAGATAGGCGCCTGATTTATGCGAAAAGTTTAAAGCCCCTTGAACGGCTGGATCACGATTTGACATCGAAACACCACGGAAACGATAATCCGTCAACATTGCCATAGAGCCTGCAACTGTAATTGCAGGTGTAGATTCAGATGTTGTTGTTCCCTCTGCAAATACTGAAACTGATGACATTAAAAGTGATACAGTCAACCACTGTTGAGCACATGATTTAAACATAGATTCCCCCAAATCTTAAGATTTGCCACATCAAGGTTTTGATATGGCATGTTTTGTTGCTGTCCTAGCATTAATGTTGATGTGTCGAGCTGTCTTTTGATGTGTTTAGATTTAAAGTTGGGGTTTCATCGAAAAAGTTCCACGGTTTAAGCAGTACGTTCACCCACTCCGTTGGCATGATTGGCCATTCTTCTGCACGAGCAACGTGCGTTGTACCTGTGGTTAACCACACGACCAAGTCTTTGTTGTCAATGTTGTCGTTATTTTTAACAAATTGCCCCAAGCCTGTATCTTTGTCAGAACGGTTTGGATATGCACCCTCAGGATATAACTCTGTAGGATGATATTTGGTCACCCAAATTTGCTTGTCCATAAAGTTTAAACGCTTGAATAACCATTCATCTGGACTAAAGTTTGCACCTTTGGCAATTGGGTGTGTACCACCAGCAAATGGTATGAGTTGATAAGAAACTGGATTGCCAACTTTGTTCTCTTTCGAATAATTACTGATTAAACGAATGGTCGATGGATTAAATTTCTCTGCTGCTTCTTGCTCATTACTCACGACATGCTTTTCGATTTCCATCGTGCTCTTACGAATGCCTTTTTTATTGACATTCACAACAGGGTTCATGTGGGTCAGTGTATTGTTCTCACCATCGACATCTAAATCTAGACGGAAGTTATAAATATGCTGATGGGTTGTTCCCACAATATTATGATCAATCAAAGTACCGTAACGGGTGTCTTCTTTGGCTGTTGCATCATGCATCGTTGATGCTTTTACCCCTTTAACCGCTTCAATACCTGTAGCACCCGCATTAATACCCATGGTGCCATTGTCTGAGAAGACCCAGTCAAACATGTAGTCATAATTACCGACTGTACTAATCCAGCGCACCACAAGCTCACGGCGTTCGGCACTGACGTTGGTTTGCCCCATTTCCTGATGTTTAAACTCTGGCCCGGCATAGCGTTCAAATACGGCAATTGCATTTGGAATAGTAATCGGATTGCCTTGATAGTCAGCAATCACCGCATCCAATAACACCGCATTTTCAGGTACATCTTTACCGCGCTCAATGGATGAAGTTAATGTTCCCATTCCATATTCACCAGAGTCGAGATAAGACTTGAAGTACCAACCCATATCTGGATCGCCATAAGGAACCACCATGCCGCCAAGATTGCCTTGGTACATGACCTTACGTTTTACGCCCTTATCTTTAAAAGTGACTGTACCCACTTGTAAACCTACACGTGAATCCAATCCTACGTGGAAGCACCAGTTACCCCAATGAATATACTGCCCCGTGATGCTGTAGTTTTTACCCTCAGGTTCTACAATGTTTAAAGGCTTACGTGTTTCTGTTTTCTTATCACGGCCATCATAAGAACGTGGTGTCATAGGTACAGGCACTAAACTGCCTTCTTCAATTTTAACGATTTTCTTTTTATCTAAATCAACCACGGCAACTAAATTCTCGATAGGATGTGCCCAGTAATTGCCATCACCTACATCAAGATAGCTGACAATTTTCAGTAGGCTAAGTTCTTTGTTTAAACCATCTTCACCTCCAAAGTATCCTACTGTCAGTGGTGTACCAACAACTTTAGTGACATCTGTAATGCCACGTTTTGCTACCGCAGCTTTATACTCTGGACTTTTCTGAATGACCTCTTGTACCATCATAAAGTCATCCAACAACACCATCCCATGCGTTGCAGGTAAGACCTTCCAAGCTCTTACTTGTTGTGTGTTCAGATCAACCACACCCTCAATAATATTATCGCTTTGTAATAAGCTGAATTCGGCTAAACGTGGGCCTTTATATTCAGTATGATTCAGCACACTGTTCCAAACAGCATTTTTTTCAGGTTCTTGTAAACGAATACGACTGAAACGTAATGCTTTTGGTGCACGTTGATCTGCCTGAATAATTTTAGTCACTGACTGAATTTCTTCTGTCGTTAAGGTATTTAACGGATGCTTTACGGTTTCAACTTGAAAGGTTTGATCAAGTCCAGATTGGAAAATCTCATTCGCCAATGTTTCCGATGCCATGGCTTGACCATCTTTTACAATAATGGGCGCCGAAATTTTTAATGGCTTCCCATTCACCATAATGGTAGTTGAATTAGGTTTTGCTCGGACTAAGGTCGAGTTTTTGCTGATGGTATAGATATTGGCATATTGGTCTTGCTGTACCGTTGCACCTACCGATTGCATGGCTTGTTGTAGGGGTAACATTTTCGCCGCTTCACCATGCGCCATTGCTTGAGTTGCACATGCACCAATTGCCATTACACCAACAACATTTGATATTTGTTTAAGATATTTTTTCAGCATTTGTGAATGTAATGTTTTCATCTCGGATTTCCTTAGCCTTACAAACTGTCTTCTATGCTGAAAAATTACGCTGTTCTCTATACAAAAAAATCATCCCAAAGGATGATTTTTAAAATTGAAGATAGCTCGAACTTTTATCTATTACAGATGTCAGCCAGACAGTACTCGGCTCATCAATTCCTGACGGCTTCTGACCTGTGTTTTTTGATAGATATGCTGTAGATGGGTCTTTATGGTTGATATTCCACAATGCATTTCATTGGCAAGTGCTTGGTTATTTAAACCTTTGCATAATAAGCCTAATACTTTAGATTCTTGTCGCGTTAGTGATTCTGTTAAACCTTCATTAAATAGGCTAACCTGATGACTAGAAACATCATAAATTTGATTAAAACAACATGCGGTCAAATCATAAAATGACTCAATTATTTTTAACTCTTGATCAGAAAATTCTGCATAAGCTGAAGACCGAACCAAACTCATGCCCCGTACAGGAACCCCATTCTGCCTAAAAAAAAGTTCAATCGTGTCTTTGATATCCCACTTTTTTCTAAAGTCATCATACTCATCATTAGAAGCCACAGCTTGTAATACGCTAAACTTCATATCTGCTTGATGGTATGCAAAACGAAAATGTACAGGATCAAAATATTGCTTACGCTCCAAGTATTCATCAACAGCTTGATGAGGTATACCCTTAAACGAGTATTGACTCGCTGTTGTTTCAGCGTCGATCTGAAATGCAACCAATCCATCAAATGGCAGCACTTTTTGGATATTACGGGTGAACTCTTCGCTGAACTGATTCCAATTTACCGCTTGCATCGTATCAAGACACTATTTTGAATGAATACTTGCTCAGAGCAATTTATATACCAAACGTAACGCGATAAACGTAAAAAAGCGCATGCTACCGAAGTAACACACGCTTTCTATACGCAATGAGTCTGAAAAAATTAAGCTAAACCTTTTTCTTTCAATACTTGTAACATGGTAGAACCGAGCTCAGCAGGACTGCGTGTATATGCCATTCCAGCGCGCTCAAAGGCTGCGAATTTTTCTTCAGCAGTTCCTTTACCACCTGAAATAATCGCACCAGCATGTCCCATACGCTTACCTTTTGGTGCGGTTACCCCTGCAATGTAACCAACTACAGGTTTAGTAACATTCGACTGAATATATTCAGCTGCTTCTTCTTCAGCCGAGCCACCAATTTCACCAATCATGATAATGGCATCTGTATCTGGGTCATCTTGGAACAGTTTTAATGCATCAATTTGGTTCATACCTGGAATTGGGTCACCACCAATACCGATACAGGTTGATTGTCCTAGACCCAGTTTAGTGGTCTGAGCAACCGCCTCATAAGTCAATGTTCCTGAACGTGAAATAATCCCGATACGACCCGGTTGATGAATATGACCCGGCATAATTCCAATTTTACATTCCCCCGGTGTAATCACCCCAGGACAGTTTGGACCGACTAGACGTGTTCCATTGCCATTGGTTTCTAAATAACGCTTGGCTTTTAACATATCTAGCGTCGGCACGCCTTCGGTAATCACCACAATCAGTCCAACACCTGAATCAACTGCTTCAACAATCGAATCAAGTACATAAGGCGCGGGTACATAAATCACAGATGCATCAGCTTGCGTTTCACGCACAGCATCTTTCATGGTATTAAAAACAGGTAAATCTAAATGAGTCGTGCCGCCTTTACCTGGGGTCACACCACCCACGACTTTGGTTCCATAGTCGAGTGCTTGTGCAGAATGGAAAGTACCATTTTTACCTGTGAAGCCTTGTACCAATACTTTTGTGTTTTTATTAATCAATACGCTCATGATGGCACTCCTTATGCTTTTACTGCTGCAACAATCTTTTCTGCAGCATCAGCTAAGCCGTTTGCAGAAGTTAATTTCAAACCTGATTCATCTAGAATTTTTGCACCCAATTCCGCATTGTTGCCTTCTAAACGAACCACGACAGGAACACTCACATGTACTTCCTGAACCGCAGCAATAATAGCTTCCGCAATCATGTCACAACGAACAATACCACCAAAAATGTTAATTAAAACACCTTGTACTGAGGTATCTGCCAAGATCAATTTAAATGCTTCAATGACGCGCTCTTTGGTTGCACCACCACCAACATCTAAAAAGTTTGCAGGTTGCCCACCATAAAGTTTAATAATATCCATGGTTGCCATTGCCAAACCTGCACCGTTGACCATACATCCAATATTGCCTTCTAAAGCAACATAGTTCAGATCAAATTCCGATGCTTTTAATTCACGTTCATTTTCTTGTGATTTATCACGAAGTGCAGAAACTTCTGGCAAACGATATAAAGCATTTGAATCAATACCAACTTTGGCATCAACACATAAGATTTCACCATTTTCACGGACTGACAATGGGTTAATCTCGAATAAGGCAAAATCATTTTCAATAAATGCCTGATATGCAGCCGTCATAATTTTGACAAATTGTGCAATCTGAGCATCTTTTAATTTTAAAGCAAATGCAACTTCACGAGCTTGGAAAGGCTGTAAACCCACTAATGGGTCAACTTCTACTTTGATAATTTTTTCTGGAGTTTCTTCTGCAACTTTTTCAATTTCTACACCGCCTTCGGTCGATGCCATAAACGTTACACGGCGACTTGAACGATCAACGACTGCACCAAAATATAACTCACGTTCTACTGGATAGACATCCTCACAAACCAAGACACTATTCACAGGCTGACCATTGGCATCAGTTTGATAAGTAACTAAACGAGTACCGATGATATGGTTTGCGTAATCTGCCGCTTCAATACTGGATTTTACAACTTTAACACCACCAGCTTTACCACGACCACCAGCATGCACCTGCGCTTTCATAACCGCAAATTTTCCACCAAGTTGCTCGAAAGCTTTCACTGCTTCTTCTGCATTGGTTGCCAATACACCTTCTTGAACAGGCATACCATATTTTTTTAATAACGCTTTGGCTTGATACTCATGTAGATTCATTGACTAACCTTTTACTACTTCTTTGCTTTGTTATGGACTGACTAATTCCTAGACTCACGTCTTATTTGGTATTAGTCCTTATTACATTTTTTCTTTCTTATTTGTAGTAGATTGTTCTGGTAAAAACAACCTTTAATCAAAAAAAAGAGCGGTTAAAACCGCTCTTTTCTTGTCTTATTTACGCTTACGCTGAATTGCGTGAATCGCTCGGCCATCGACAGCCAATGCAGCTTCATGAACAACTTCAGAGAATGTTGGGTGACCAAAAGTCATCAACTGTAGATCTTCAACAGAAGATACAAACTCAAGTGCGATCATACCTTGGTGTACGATATCAGACGCAGCAGGTCCAATCACATGCATACCGAGTAAACGATCTGTTTTCGCATCAGCAACAAACTTCACGAAACCAGCATTTTCACCAGCAGCCATTGCACGGCCATTTGCAGCAAAACCGAATTGACCCGTTTTCACTTCGTGACCTTTCTCGACCGCTTGCTGTTCTGTTAAACCTACCCACGCCGCTTCTGGGTGTGTGTAGATCACAGAAATGATGGTGTCATAGTTGACTTGAGCTGCATGACCGTGAATACGCTCAACAGCCATTACGCCTTCTTCCATTGCTTTATGTGCAAGCATTGGACCACGTACTAAGTCACCAATTGCGTAAACGCCTTCAACAGACGTTGCACACCAATCGTTCACTTCAACTAAACCACGTTCAGTTAATTTAATACCGCAATCATCAGCCAATAGACCTTCAGCGTATGCACGACGACCTACACAAACAATCAACTTGTCGAAAGTTTGAGTTTTGTCTTCACCGCCTTGCGTATATTTAACAGTTACTTCAGAACCGTTAACTTCTGTACCAGCAACTTTCGCGCCAACACGAATATCAAGACCTTGTTTGGTCAAAAGTTTTTGGTAGTCTTTTGCCAAAGCTTTATCAGCCATTGGTAAGAATGCATCCATTGCTTCAAATACCACAACTTCAGCACCCAAACGACGCCAAACAGAACCAAGCTCTAGACCAATCACGCCTGCACCAATTACGCCTAAGCGCTTAGGTACTTCTTGGAATTCTAGTGCGCCAGTTGAATCAACAATAATGTTTTGATCAACTGGTGCTGATGGAATGTTAATTGGCACAGAACCGGTCGCAAGAATCACGTACTTAGGCTCTAAAACTTGAGTTTCACCTTCGTGAGATACAAATTCTACTTTTTTACCTGCAAGTAATTTACCTGTACCTTTTAACCACTCGATACCGTTACCTTTTAGAAGACCATCAATACCCATGGTAAGCTGGTCAACAATTTTGTCTTTACGTGCAAGTAATTTTGCAAGATCAAAGCTCACATCACCTGTGGTAATACCGTGATCAGCTAAGTGATGCACTGTATCTTCATAACGATGTGAAGAGTCAAGTAATGCTTTAGAAGGAATACAACCCACGTTTAAGCAAGTACCACCCAAAGATGGTTTGCCTTTGTGAATACGTTTTTCGATACACGCAACTTTAAAACCTAATTGTGCTGCACGAATCGCTGCTTCATAGCCACCTGGGCCACCGCCAATTACAACAAGATCAAATTGTTGAGACATGTTTATCTCCAAATACAGGCTTAAAGGATCGCTCTAAGCCTGTTATTTTTATTCTATCGATTAAAGGTCAAGGATCAATTTAGCTGGTTCTTCTAACAATTCTTTGATTGTTACCAAGAAACCTACAGCTTCTTTACCATCAATTAAACGATGGTCATAAGAAAGCGCTAAATACATCATTGGCAAGATTTCTACTTGACCATTTACAGCCATTGGACGCTCTTGGATTTTGTGCATACCCAAAATCGCAGTTTGTGGTGTATTCAAGATCGGAGTCGATAACAATGAACCGAAAGTACCACCGTTCGTGATTGTGAACGTACCGCCAGTCATGTCTTCGATGCCTAATTTGCCATCACGTGCTTTGTAAGCAAAATCACGAATACCATTTTCAACTTCAGCATAGTTCATACGATCTGTGTTACGAAGCACAGGCACAACTAGACCACGCTCAGAAGAGACCGCTACACCGATGTCGTAGTAACCGTGGTAAACAATGTCATCACCATCAATTGAAGCATTAACCGCTGGGTAGCGTTTAAGCGCTTCAGTTGCAGCTTTAACAAAGAAAGACATAAAGCCAAGACGCGCACCATGACGCTTCTCAAATGCGTCTTTATATTGTGCACGCATTTCCATGATCGGCTTCATGTTTACTTCGTTAAACGTCGTCAACATTGCTGTTTCTTGAGTTGCCGCAAGCAGACGTTCAGCTACACGCTTACGAAGACGTGTCATCGGAACACGTTTTTCAATACGCTCACCAACCGCTACGCTTAAAGGTGCAGCAGCAGGAATGGCTGGTTTAGTTTGGTGATTTGAAACATCTTCTTTAGTAATACGGCCACCACGACCTGTACCTGCAACGTCAGCCGCAGCAATACCAGTTTCTGTTAATGCTTTACGCACAGCAGGAGCTTGATCTTGAACTTGTTGAGCACGTTCAACTACTGGTGCAGCACCCGCTTGAGTATTTGCAGCAGCTTGTTCAACTTTCGCTTCACCTTGAACTGCTTCTGTTGCAGCAGCACCAGAAACTACACCTTCTTCAAACTGAGCAATTACTTCAGCAGAAAGAACTGTGTCGCCTTCACCTTTAATGATTGTAACGATTGTACCGTCAGCAGGAGCAACGACTTCTAAAACAACTTTGTCTGTTTCAATATCACAGATCACTTCATCACGTGATACTGCTTCACCTGGTTGTTTGTGCCAAGTTGCAATCGTACCGTCTGCAACTGACTCTGGGAATACCGGTGCTTTAATTTCGGTTGCCATTACTTAGAATCTCCTGTTATTCAGCTACGATCGCTAAAGCGTCATTTACGAGCTGAGCTTGTTGTTTTGCATGCAAATATGGTGAACCACAAGCCGGTGCAGCAGAAGCTTCACGACCTGCATAACTGATACGTACTGGTTTAGCCGACTTCATTACATCATCATATAAACGAGGAGCAATAAATAACCAAGCGCCTTGGTTCTTCGGCTCTTCTTGCGTCCAAACAATGTCTTTCACATTTGGATATTGAGCAAGAACTTCAGCAATACGTTGTTCAGGGTATGGATACAATTGTTCAATACGAACGATTGCAGTGTTATTCAACTCTTGCTCACGACGTTTCTCAAGCAAGTCGTAGTAAACCTTACCACCACAAAGCACTAAACGTGTTACGTCTGCTTTGTTGATGTTATCGATCTCATCAATCACTGTTTGGAATGTACCGTTTGCAAGTTCACTTAAAGTAGACGTTGCAAGTTTGTGGCGAAGTAAAGACTTCGGCGACATGATGATCATTGGCTTACGAATTGGGCGAATCGCTTGACGACGTAAAGCATGGAAAATCTGCGCTGGTGTAGTCGGTGTCATCACTTGCATGTTGTCTTCAGCACATAGCTGTAAGAAACGCTCTAAACGTGCAGATGAGTGCTCTGGACCTTGACCTTCAAAACCGTGCGGAAGAAGTAAGGTTAAACCACACACACGCTCCCACTTAGTTTCACCTGATGCGATGAACTGATCGATCACAACCTGTGCACAGTTTGCGAAGTCACCAAATTGTGCTTCCCAAATGACCAAGCTCTTAGGAAGTGTGGTTGCATAACCATACTCAAAACCTAACACCGCCATTTCCGACAATAATGAGTCGTAAATTGCAGTACGTGGTTGGTTTTCTTTGATATGGCACAGTGGAATATAAGTTGAACCATCCACTTGGTTATGCAGTTTTGCATGACGGTGCGAGAAAGTACCACGACCTACGTCTTCACCTGTTAAACGAACCAAATAACCATCATCTAAAATAGATGCATAAGCCAAAGTTTCAGCTGCACCCCAGTTTAATGGCATTTCACCAGTTTGCATTTTCAAGCGATCATCAATCACTTTTGCAACCTGACGCTGCATTACAAAGCCTTCTGGAAGCTCACGCATTTTGCGACCGAGTTCTTTTAAACGATCTTCAGAGAAGGTTGTATCCCAAATGTCTGTGTATTCATGACCTAAGTATGGCGTCCAATCTACAAACATTTTTGTATTTGGCTCTAATACCAAGGCATTTGCAACGTGCTTACCTGCTTCTAAATCAGAACGATAATCTTCTACCATTTGGTCGGCAGCAGCACGATCTAACACATTTTGCTGAACCAATTGGTCTGCATACAATGCACGAGTCGTGGTTTTTTTGTTGATGACTTGATACATCATTGGCTGTGTTGCAGCTGGCTCATCCGCTTCGTTATGACCACGACGACGGTAACAGAACATGTCAATTACAACATCTTTACGGAATGTATGACGGAAATCATGCGCCAATTGAGCAACAAACAATACTGACTCAGGATCATCACCGTTCACATGGAAAATCGGTGCTTGGATCATTTTCGCGATGTCCGTACAGTATTCTGTAGAACGCGCATCACGTGGATCAGAAGTTGTGAAACCTACTTGGTTATTCACAACAATGTGAACCGTACCACCAACTGTATAGCCACGAGTTTGTGACATTTGGAAGGTTTCTTGGTTAACACCTTGACCTGCAAATGCAGCATCACCATGCACAATCACTGGCAATACATCGTCACCGCCGATGTCTTTACGACGTACTTGACGTGCACGTACCGAACCTTCTACGACTGGTCCAACGATTTCTAAGTGCGATGGGTTAAATGCCAATGCCAAGTGAACTTCACCACCTTGAGTCATGACATTCGAAGAGAAACCTTGGTGGTATTTAACGTCACCAGAACCTTTTTTATGTAAGCTCTTACCTTCGAACTCACCAAATAGGTCTGCTGGGTTTTTACCCATGATGTTCACAAGAAGGTTCAAACGACCACGGTGTGGCATACCAATGACCACTTCTTTACAACCTACAGAACCTGCACGTTGAATCAAAGCATCAACCATTGGAATGAAAGATTCACCACCTTCAACACCAAAACGTTTTGCACCGACGTATTTATTACCTAAGAATTTTTCTAGGCCTTCAGCCGCAGTTAAACGCTCTAATACGTGTTTTTTCTGGTCTGCTGTGAAGTTAAATTGCCCACGTGCACCTTCAAGGCGTTGTTGAATCCAACGTTTTTCTTTGGTATCAACAATGTGCATGTATTCTGCACCAATCGAAGCACAGTAGGTTGCTTCCATGGCTTGAACCATTTCACCTAAAGTCGCTTCGTCTTTACCAATCAAAAGATTACCTGTATTGAATACAGTATCTAAATCCGATTGAGTTAAGCCATGTGCAGCAAGATCAAGATCTGGCACGATTTCACGTTTTGCCAAACCTAGTGGATCAAGCTTCGCTTTCTGATGACCTCGGTTACGATACGCTGCAATAAGTTGTAATACGCCAATTTGACGACGCTCATGTTCAGTACTAACTGTGCTTTGAACCACTGCCTGAACACGGCTTGAATTGCGGCCTAATAAGAGGAATTGCTCACGTACATTGCTGTGTGGTTGATCACCTTTCGGGAATTTATCGAAGTATACACGCCAATCAGCACCAACTGATTCAGGTGACGTCAAATACTGCTCATAAAGTTCTTCAATATACGCTGCACTATCAGCGGAAAGTTCAGTGTCAAGACGCAGAGCGTCAGCAACTTCTTGCATTTGTGGACCCATTTCCTATTGCAAAAATATTTCAGGTGCCTTTTAAGCAACCCCATGATTGATAATGTCAAATTGGTAACATGACATTAGTCCCTAGCAGACATCAGCCTTAGGGCGTTATCACCACATTAGGAGTAACCTGATGTGAAAAATGAACAACAACACCCTCAATGGCATCATCACTCATCCATATATACTCGACCGAAACCGAGCAATTTTTTGCAAAATCGTTTTAGAAAAGATAAATTCTTGATTTAGCTTTTCTAAAACCACTTAGAAAGTATGTAAGCACCCAATTTATATCAAAAAATGTGCATTAATTAACCACAGTTTTTTTCAATATAACGATGTATCAAATCGTAACATGTTCCTCTTTCACCAATTGATTTTTTTGACACATACCATTCATAAATCAGCGAAATACACATAATACTTTATGCTGTAAACTACGGTGATTTATCATCAATTGACAATAAATCTAGACCAAAGTCCTATTTAAATTTAGCAAATAATAAAAAAGAGCATCTTCTTACAAACTGCCCTTTTCTAACGTTATATAATAGCATTTATTCTACGCGACAAACGCTTTTTCAGCATAAATAATCCATCTGTTTTTACATGAATTGCACAAATTATATTTATGTTCTCATTCCTTTCCAGCAAAACAGTATTACGCACGATAATTTTCAGGTTTCATAAAAAAAGCACACTCTTAAGTGTGCTTTTTTTAATCATTTTTTAATCTCTAAAGATTAGCCTGCCATATCTAAAAGCATGTTGCGGATATGACCGATTGCTTTAGTTGGGTTCAAACCTTTAGGACATACTGATACACAGTTCATGATGCCTTTACAACGGAACAATGAGAATGGATCGTCAAGACGAGCCAAACGCTCTTGAGTTGCTGTATCACGTGAATCGATGATGAAACGGTACGCATTCAATAACGCTGAAGGACCCAAGAATTTATCAGGGTTCCACCAGAACGATGGGCATGAAGTTGAACAACATGCACAAAGAATACATTCGTATAAACCATCTAAGTGTTCACGCTCTTCAGGAGCCTGTAAACGCTCTTTTGGTGGCGCAGGTTGATTATTGATCAAGAATGGATGAATTTTGTTGTACTGATCGTAGAACTGATTCATATCCACAACTAAATCTTTAACCACTGGCAAACCTGGTAAAGGACGAACAGTAATCACTTCTGGCAAGTCGTTTAGGTTCCAAAGACACGCTAAACCATTTTTACCATTAATGTTCACACCATCTGAACCACAAATACCTTCACGACATGAACGACGGAACGTTAAAGTTTCATCTTGTACTTTCAATGCAAGAAGCGCATCAAGCAACATACGGTGCTTATCAGTCAACTCAAGCTTAAAAGTTTGCATGTACGGTGCTGCATCCTTATCAGGATCGTAGCGGTAGATATTAAATGTACGAGTACCTCTACTCATCTTACTTCTCCCAATTAGAATGTACGTGGTTTAGGTGGAATTGCAGCTACAGATAGTGGCTTGTAACGTACCGGCTTGTATTCAAGATGGTTATCGCTAGAGAACCATAATGTGTGCTTCATCCACTCATCATCACGACGACCGTAAGGGTATTCTGGATGATCAGGAGATTCTTCAAAATCTACAACTGTATGTGCACCACGGCATTCTTTACGTGCAGCAGCAGAAATCAAGGTCGCTTTAGCAACTTCATACAAGTTTTCAACCTCTAGAGCTTCAATACGTGCCGTGTTGAATACCTTAGATTTGTCTTTCAAATGAATGTTACGAACACGTGATTCAATCGCAAGAATTTCTTTCACGCCTTTGTCAAGCAACGCTTCTGTACGGAATACACCAGCATGGTCTTGTACGATGTCTCGAATTGCATCGGCAACTTCTTGCGCATTTTCACCTGTTGTTGACTCATCCAATTTACGGATACGCGCAACAGTTTGCTCAAGTACAGTTGTAGGAAGTGGTTGGTATTCATCACCGTGGTGTTTAGTCACGTAATCGATGATGTGTTCACCCGCAGCCTTACCAAATACAACCAAGTCAAGAAGCGAGTTCGTACCTAAACGGTTTGCACCATGTACAGATACACAAGAACACTCACCAATTGCATAGAAGCCTTTAACAGGTTTCGTAAAGTTACGCTCACCCGCATTGGTAGAATAAACATCAGTTTCTTTGTTGTAGTTCGCTTCAAGCGGTGAAGTTTCACGGCTTTCTGGCACAACAACTTGACCATGAATGTTTGTAGGAATACCACCCATTTGGTAATGGATTGTCGGCACTACAGGAATTGGTTCTTTAGTGATGTCAACGTTCGCGAATTTCTTACCAATCTCAAATACAGATGGAAGACGCTTCATGATTGTTTCAGCACCCAAGTGCGTCATATCAAGCAAGATGTAGTCTTTCTTCGGACCACAACCACGACCTTCTTTAATTTCTTGGTCCATAGAACGTGATACGAAGTCACGTGGCGCCAAGTCTTTTAAAGTTGGTGCATAACGTTCCATGAACGGCTCACCCGCATCGTTACGAAGGATCGCACCTTCACCACGACAGCCTTCGGTCAACAATACGCCTGCGCCCGCAACACCCGTAGGGTGGAATTGCCAGAATTCCATATCTTGTAATGGAATACCTGCACGAGCCGCCATACCAAGACCGTCACCAGTGTTGATATATGCATTAGTAGATGCACGGTAAACACGACCCGCACCACCTGTAGCAAACAATGTCGCTTTAGCTTGGAATACCGCAATTTTACCCGTTTCTTGGTCGTATGCAGTTACACCGAGTACATCACCCGCTTCATTACGGATAAGATCAAGTGCAATCCATTCAACAAAGAATTGAGTACCCATTTTCACGTTGCTTTGATAAAGCGTGTGAAGAAGCGCGTGACCTGTACGGTCAGCAGCAGCACAAGCACGTGGAACAGCTTTTTCACCGTAGTTTGCAGAGTGACCACCGAATGGACGCTGGTAAATTGTACCATCAGCATTACGGTCAAATGGCATACCCAAGTGTTCTAATTCATAAACAACTTGTGGTGCTTCACGCGTCATAAATTCGATCGCGTCTTGGTCGCCCAACCAGTCTGAACCTTTTACAGTGTCATAGAAGTGGTAGTGCCAGTTATCTTCTTGCATGTTACCAAGAGATGCACCAATACCACCCTGCGCTGCAACTGTATGTGAACGTGTTGGGAATACTTTAGTCAGAACCGCAACTTTTAAACCAGCTTGAGCAAGTTGGTAAGATGCGCGCATACCTGAACCACCACCACCAACGATGACAGCATCGAAAGTTTCGTGTGGAATATTTGTGTAATCTTCTTTAGGGGTTATAGCGCCCATGATCTCTTCCTATCAATTCGCCCAAAAAATCTGGATTGCCCAGATCGCATATGCAAATACAGCAATAATTACTGCTGAAGTTAGTACAAGGCGTAAACCTGAAGCTGAAGGCCCCATTTGACGAGTAGTCACATAATCCGTGAATACTTGCCACATACCAATCCATGCATGTGCAACAAGAGATAAGACTGCTAATAAAGATAAGATCTTCATTGGAGCTGTCATCATAAAGCCGTACCACTGTTCGTAGCTAAAACCGCCATTGCATAGGATCCAACCTAAAACAACAACAGTATAAACTGCTAATACGACAGCACTTACGCGTTGGATAAACCAATCACGAGAACCTGAACCCGTTAAACCAGTAGCACTTTTCATTAGATAACAATCCATACAAATGCCGCAATGATACCTATTGCAGACAAGATCAATGAAATAGTAGCTGCGACACGACCACTTTGCAGTTCTTCAGCAATACCTAGATCCGCAAGTAAATGCTTAACCCCCGCAATAAAGTGGAAAATTAAGCCGGCTACAAATACCCATACGATAAAACGCACGATGAAGCTATTAAAAATAGCTTGCACTTGCGCAAAACCTTCAGGAGAAGACAATGATTTGTCTAAAATCCATAAAAGTACCGGTACGAGTAAAAATACGATAACACCAGATAGACGGTGTAAAATTGATGCAATAGCCACAGGGGATTTTAAGTTTACTTCTAAAACTTGACCCATGGACAAATTGACAGGTCTGTTGCTTTTCACAGCGGGCATCCTGTAAGTAAAAACTCCATCCGGAGTTTGTTGGAATTAATTCGAAGGAAAGCTGGCATTGTCAGGCAAGTAAATGCCTAAACTTAAAACGACACTGAATTATAAAACGCGAAAAGTCAAAATACAAACAATCAAAGACTGGTTTTTTAACAAAAAACTCTTAAATAAGAATCATTAACAAAAACAACATTCTATAAAAACCAATAATTTAGCTCAAACTTATTGCTATGCTATTGGTTTTTATCACTTATCCATCAAATCCCTCCCTTTTTAAGCGTCTTCTGTGATTTTGCATTTTTAGACTAAAGATAAGGAAGATATTTTCCTTATCTGAGAATCTCTTCCTTTATATGGAGAGACTTGCATTTCCTATCAAAATGTTCACTATTTATTTAGAGCAATAATTTTATGATATAACGTGATTAAATAACGACTTAGCCAAAACAACATACAGATCACGTATAAATATTAAGACTTTAATTTGCCCCAAAATTGCAAAAAATTACGTAAAAAGATTAATTTCCAACCAAAAATCAAAATTCAATTAGTCATTTTTTGATCAATCAAACCAGTCCTTATGATTAGAATTTAATGTCAAGTTTGACTCAAAAATGAAATCAAATATAAACAAAAATGAATGTAAGTTATGAAAATTAGATGAATTTCGATTCAGTTTGTTCGCACTATTTGTTTAAAAACACCCTCTCTATAATTTTTATAAATATTTACAATTAAGATGGAGTGCTATTTTTTTTCTGCACCTCAAGAATATTTTGACATATTATAGCGCGGCGGTGCTGTGATTTTATTCATTCCTCTAAGGAAGGATTTGACTAAACCTCTGTGAGGACGTCATTTTTTTATCCATAAGTATAATTGACAAAATTTCAGTACGCTCTAATCTAACTAGCAAATTTTTGATCCGTCTGATTCGCGCATTAGAAGATTAGTACTACGAGTCAGATTAAACATTCACCAGGACAGGAGATCTTTGAATGTCTGAAGCAACTGGCAAAAAAGCCGTATTACAGCTTGATGGCAAAGAAATTGAATTACCAATTTACAGCGGCACATTGGGCCCAGATGTAATCGACGTTAAGGATGTGTTGGCCGCGGGTCACTTTACTTTTGATCCTGGTTTTATGGCAACAGCAGCTTGCGAATCAAAAATTACCTTCATTGACGGTAACAAAGGTGTACTTTTACACCGCGGTTACCCAATTGACCAACTTGCTACTAAAGCAGACTACTTAGAAACTTGCTACTTATTATTAAATGGCGAGCTTCCAACTGCTGAGCAAAAAGCTGAATTTGACGCTAAAGTACGTAACCACACTATGGTTCACGACCAAGTTAGCCGTTTCTTTAATGGTTTCCGTCGTGACGCTCACCCTATGGCAATCATGGTGGGTGTAGTTGGTGCACTTTCTGCGTTCTATCACAACGGTTTAGACATTGAAGATGTTAACCACCGTGAAATCACGGCTATTCGCTTAATTGCAAAAGTACCTACACTTGCAGCTTGGAGCTACAAGTACACTGTAGGTCAACCATTTGTTTACCCACGTAATGACTTAAACTATGCAGAAAACTTCTTGCATATGATGTTTGCTACTCCAGCAGACCGTGATTACAAAGTAAACCCTATTCTTGCAAAAGCAATGGATCGTATTTTCACGCTTCATGCTGACCACGAACAAAACGCGTCTACATCTACTGTACGTTTGGCTGGTTCTACTGGTGCTAACCCGTATGCATGTATTGCTGCTGGTATCTCTGCACTTTGGGGACCTGCTCACGGTGGCGCGAACGAAGCTGTTCTTAAGATGCTTGATGAAATCGGCACTGTAGAAAACGTTGCTGGCTTCATGGAAAAAGTGAAAACTAAAGAAGTTAAACTTATGGGCTTCGGTCACCGAGTTTATAAAAACTTCGATCCACGTGCGAAAGTAATGAAAGAAACTTGTGACGAAGTTCTTGGTGCTTTAGGCATCAACGATCCACAGCTTGCTCTTGCTATGGAACTTGAACGTATCGCGCTTTCTGACGAATACTTCATTAAACGTAACCTATACCCTAACGTAGACTTCTACTCAGGTATCATCCTTAAAGCGATTGGTATCCCGACTGAAATGTTTACTGTAATCTTCGCGCTTGCACGTACTGTTGGTTGGATCAGCCACTGGTTAGAAATGCACAGCGGACCTTACAAAATTGGTCGTCCACGTCAGCTTTACACTGGTGAAGTTCAACGTGACATCCAAGGTCGTTAATTCGAAAGAATTGATGATTAAAAAAACCACCCTTCGGGTGGTTTTTTTATTTCAGCTTAAATACAGATACAGCCATAAGAATATTTTTAAGATAAAAACTAAAATTTAACCAACATTGTAATCAGCCAAGTCTAATTTTTTCAGTTTTTGCTTCAATTGCTTGAGTGACCATGGCCAAGCTGCAAAATTTCGTCCATTTTGATCTAGATAATAAGATTTACAGCCACCACGATTAAAAACCGTCTTCTGCAAATGTTTTTGTACCGCAACATTATGTTCATGAAGTGCTTTTGGCTTAATTTCTATGCGCTTAATGTTCTGATCTCGCATTTGCAGTAAACCGCTCATAATGTAATCCAGTTGCGCTTCCGCAATCCCAATAAATGAGTCATAGACCAGAATATTCGGACCCAGTACTAAAAAAGCATTCGGAACATGTTCCAAACTGGCACCTAAAAATGCCTCTGGAGAACTATCTTTCCAACGCTCGGCCAAGAGTTGCCCATTCGCATCATAGACTCGCTTGCCTATAGGTGGATGTGAAACTTCAAAGCCTGTCCCCCAGATAATCACATCAACTTGATACTGTTCACCATTGGCGGCAATCAATTGATTCCCCTGAATTTCAATCAAACCCTGTGGCACAAGCTGTACATTTTCTTGTTGTAAGGCAGGATAATAATCATTGGCGAATAACAGCCGTTTACAACCAATTGTGAAATTCGGGGTCACATTTTTACGTAATGTTTGATCTTGAATTTGCAGTTTTAATAGCTGTTTGCTCAGCAGATTAATCGGCTCTAATATTTGAGGATGGCGCAATCCAAAGTTAATCCCATTTAAAATTTGCGCAACACTGTTACGCCACAACTGTTGAATCACAGGATATTTGGCAATGACGCCTTTAGCCGCATCATTCAATGCGAGATCTGCTTTGGGTAATACCCACGGTGCAGTACGTTGAAAAACAATCAACTCTTTGACATCAGGTTGAATTTGAGGAATAAACTGAATTGCAGATGCACCTGTACCAATCACAGCAACCCGTTTACCTGTTAAATCGCAGTCATGTTTCCAGCGCGCCGAATGAAACATTTCACCGCTAAAGGTATCAATTCCTTTAATCTGTGGCACAGAGGGTTCTGTAATGGGTCCAGTAGAGAAAACCACTGTTTTAGCGAGAAATTTACCTTGTGAAGTTTCTAAAATCCATTGTTGCTGTGCTTCATTCCATTGAGCGGATATAAGTTCATGCTTAAATTTAATTTTGTCATACAAATTGAATTGCTTTGTGACCTGCTCCAGATAGGCCAAAATTTCCGTTTGCTTAGCAAATAGATGACTCCATGCATGGCTTGGTGCAAACGAAAAAGAATATAACGCGGATGGCACGTCACAACCACAGCCAGGATAAGTGTTGTCACGCCAAGTTCCACCGACGCGATCTGCTTTTTCAAACACTAAAAAGTCAGTATAGCCCGCTTGTATCATCTTATAGGCAGCAGCAATACCAGATATTCCCGCACCAATTACAATACAATCATATACATGAGTTGACTGCACTTGTTTCGCTTTCGTTCGTATTTTGTTTTTTTGTTGAGTCACGGAAGTTGAGTTTTCCTGTAACCCAATAGATTCAGCACCTTCTTCTAAGGCGGATTCAATTTTTTGATCTGAATTTTCCACTAAAATATTCTCCATAATGTTCAGTATCTTATTTTTATTTCACATATTTTTGGAACAATGGATACCCCATTCCAAGTAACTTTGCATACAGACTTGGTGCAGCACGTTTTAACCACCAAAACAACTTGGCATCTGGCTGCGGAATGGTATACAGCTTATTCGCATCAAGCCGATCTAAGGTTTTAACCGCCACTTGGTCGCTATTAATAAAAGCATGATTCATCAGTAAATGATTGGCTAAACCAGAGTAACGTTGTGGCAAACGGCTATTTTTCATAATATTGGTTGGCACCAAAGTTGGGCAAAGGACATTGACGCGGATATTGGTACTTCGGAGTTCTGCGGACAGCGTTTCAGACAATGTCAAAACGCTCGATTTGGTGACGTTATATGCCGTCATTTCAGGAGCCGCAGTAAAACCCGCAGCCGATGCCACATTAATAATCGCACCAAAGCCTTGCTGTTTGAATTGTGGGACAAAATAATGACATCCATGAATCACACCCCATAAATTGACATGCATACACCATTGCCAATCGTCTAGGCTGACTTCATCAAACTTTCCACCCAAACCAACTCCCGCATTGTTAATAATTAAGGTGGTCACATGCCCCATTAGTTGTTCAGCTTGCTCTGCCAATGCTTTCACTTGCGCCGCACATCCCACATCACATTGCACAGCAAAAGCATCCGTTTGATATTGATTTTGAATCAAGCTCACGGTTTCTTCAGCAGCACTGAGATGAATATCTGCACAAACCACCACCCCGCCGCGCCGAGCAAGCTCTAGTGCAAAACTCCGCCCAATACCACTCCCCGCACCGGTCACCACGGCATAAGCTTGTTTGCTTGGATTACTTTTTTTATTAAAAATTGTCATTTTAAAATCCCCGCTTTGTTATGAACGTAAACTAGGGGTAAATTCACGCGTAAAATAAGGCGTTAAAATGCCATGTTCAGGGTTTAACAGCTTTTCTTTGTAATAGCTTAAATAGGCTGAAATATCATGATCATTGGGATGAAAATCAGGACGTAAATAATCAAAAATATGCTGCATGGTGCTGCCATAGACACCATCCTTTAAGCCAAAAATTAGGCTTAAACTGTAAGGCAGTTCTTTCCAGTAGCTCCAACGAATCAGATTTTTCGGTTCTCGGTAAAATGGCACCATGAGTGAGGCGACTGAAATTAAAATAAGAATCGTGATAAGCGCAGGGAAAAAGCCTGCAATACGCAGCGCATAATTATTGGATAAAGCTTGAAATACATCATAGGCAATGTCTTTATGCTCAGACTCTTCGAGCATATGCCACATCCAAATGGCGCGCTGCTTTTCATCTCGAGAATGGAAGAAAATTTCCTCATGCTTCATCATATATTCTGCCAATACAGCAGTGAAATGCTCAATACCTGCCATGAGCGACAGTTTCATGGGTTGGGGTAAACGGTTAAATCCATAATCAAATGCCCAACCAGCCCATGTGCGAAACAACTGCACTGGATAATCTACTTCTAGGAATGCATCGTTTAACTCATTATGCATTTTAGAATGAATCGCCTCTTGACCAATCAAAGCCGTCACGCGCTGTTTCAGCAGTGGATCTTTAAGCAATTCACGATGATAACGCGCTGTATCTATCACCAAGTCCTCTCCAAACGTTAAAAAAATGGAAAGTGATGCGAAATAGGCACTCGCCAATTCTGCATTGAGATAAAATTTGGGATCAATTTCTTTGGGGTCAAAGTCAAACCGCATGTGCCGAATCGGAATCATCGGGGACTGTTTCAAAGTATTAAAACGAGGCCCAGAAAATACATGATTTAATGTATTTTTAAGTGGTGTAATGAATTGCATGACCATTCCTTATTTTTCTACTGTAAGTGCAACTTTGTGGTATTGCACATGCTGCTTAAGCATGCACCTACAGTAAAAAACTAAGTGAGCCTATGTGGCTTGCCACTAGCAATTCAGGTCATTTGATTTGCAATTTCTGCCTTTCCTCAGACTTGTCCGACAGTTTTCTGACAAAATTATCTACATGGGACAAAATCACGCTTTGGGTGCCAAAAAAGGAATGCATTGTTCATAAGCATTGCAGTCCTGTCCTTGTGTTTTTTTAATAAAATAATCTTGCACCATTTGCGCCTGCTGCTCTATTCCATAATTTAAAAACAATTTTCCTTGCTGGATTACATAGTGATAACGGCGATCAAATAATGCCTTACGTACCACAGCAATGCCTTGCTGGTACTGCCACACATGCGTCATCTCATGGATAAACCAAGATTGCAAACTGAGTGAACACTTTGAAAAGTCATGACAGTAATTTTGCGCATGAAAATAAATATATCCATTCGGGCTAATCGCATGATTTTTAAGTACTGCTTTATGCGCAATAATTTGAACCCGATCCAACTGAATTGTATCTGCAAAAATCCATCGAACCAATGATTTTTCACCATCGGTCAAAGGGCGTCGAGACAAAACACCTACGCTTCGAATAGTATGGAGCAGAGTTGATAAATATCGCGACATATCTTTAACCTTTTCAGTGAAATATAAGTAACTTCCCATCTACAATTATGAATTGTTTTTCTAAATGCAAATAAGAATTTTTTTTGAATTTATACACTACATTTGTCGCAATTCGTATATAGTATCAACGCAAATTATTTATTCATTATTTTGTCGTTGATTACACAGTACTGAACCGATAACGATAAGAAACTCAGTCATCTGCGTACACATCCCTATAGCTTTAGGATTAAGTTGGAATGAAAAGTTTTAAAATTGCCCTAGCACAATTCTCTCCGCATATTGGTAATATCGAAGCAAATGCTGAAAAAATGCAACAATTGGCAAATGAAGCCAAAGCGCAAAAATCAGATTTAATTATCTTCCCTGAATTAGCAACGATTGGTTACCCAGCCGAAGATTTACTGTTGCGTCCAAGCCTGTCTAAACGCACACAACTAGCGTTTGAACAACTGAGCCAAGTGAAAGACATTGTCATAGTCTTTGGTTTTGTCAATCAAACTGAAGATGGCCAACGCTATAACTCTGCCGCAGTAATGAAAGACGGTAAGATTCTCGGTATTTATAACAAGCAAAACTTGCCAAATTATGGCGTGTTTGATGAAAAACGTTATTTTAACGAAGGACATCAGCACTTGGTATTTGAATACCTCGGACATAAATTCGGTGTACTAATTTGTGAAGATATCTGGTCACTGGATACCGTTCAACAACTTGCCCAACTCAATGTAGAAACTGCTTTAGTCCTAAATGCTTCACCATATGAAGTGGGTAAACCACAGCATCGTGTTGAAACCATGTCTGCTCTTGCGAAACAAATGAACCTTAATTTGGTTTATGCCAACCAAGTTGGTGGTCAAGACGATTTAATCTTTGACGGCACCAGTTTTGTCATTAACAAAGACGGCGCTGTTGCAGTACAAGCACCAAGTTTTAAAGAAACATTGCTCTATTCGGACTATATTGGCGAACAACAAAGCTATCAAGTTACTGAAAGCAGTCCAACTCTCGAAACCATGGCAGAAATTTATCAAGCTTTGGTGATGGCAACGCGTGACTATGTTCACCGTTCAGGCTTCCCAGGCGTGATTTTAGGTCTTTCAGGTGGAATTGACTCAGCATTGACCCTTGCGATTGCTGTAGATGCGATTGGTGCTGACAAAGTACAAGCGGTCATGATGCCTTATACTTATACGTCGCAAATCAGTGTAGAAGATGCAGCGGCACAAGCGAAGAATATGGGCATTACCTTTGGTATCGCGGAAATTAATCCAATTGTAAACAGCTTTATGCAAACGCTTTATCCATTCTTTGGTAATGCACCTGCTGATGCCACTGAAGAAAATTTACAAGCACGTACACGCGGTACGCTATTGATGGGCTTATCGAATAAATTTGGTAACCTTGTCCTTTCTACAGGCAATAAATCAGAACTTTCTGTCGGCTATTGCACACTGTACGGCGATATGGTCGGCGGTTTTGCTGTTCTGAAAGATGTGTATAAGACCATTGTATTTGAATTGGCGAAATACCGTAACAGTATCTCTGAAACACCTGTAATTCCAGAACGTGTGATTACTCGTCCGCCTTCAGCAGAACTACGTCCAGACCAAACCGACCAAGACTCATTACCTGCTTATGATGTCCTCGATGCGATTCTGTATGCCTACATCGAAGAAGACATGAGCCAAGATGACATTATTGCCAAAGGCTTTGATGCAGACGTTGTGAAAAAAGTAATTCGCCTCGTCGACTTTAATGAATATAAACGTCGCCAAGGTTCTATTGGTCCGCGTATTAGCTCACGTGCCTTTAGCCGCGAACGTCGTTACCCAATCATCAATGGTTGGAAAGCTGGTCTATAACAGCAAATAGAAACATAAAAGCCCAAACTAAAGTTTGGGCTTTTTTATACACAATATTTTTTCTCTTTTTTCACGCACAAAAAAAGAGACCAAGCTGAGAGCTTGGTCTATAAAAATGGTGGCTATGACGAGACTTGAACTTGTGACCCCCGCATTATGAGTGCGGTGCTCTAACCAACTGAGCTACATAGCCGTAAACTGTGTGCGCATTATCTAAATTTCATGTCTATGCGTCAAGCCTTTTTATTCATGAATGTTCAGAGTTTAAACAGTTGATCTATTTAGTCCGTAAGTTCATCCATATTTGTATAATTTTCATCAGATTAGTATCAAAGCGACAAACTCAGGGTTCCGTTTTTAATGATCTTCTATACGCTCAACTAACATCGTCTATCCGGAAAATATATACACAGAGCAAGGATAAGCTATATCGAGTTCATTAAATGGATAGAGGATGAAACAACAAGCAACTTAATACAGGTTGGTAAATGAACTATCTCAGTAACGCTCTTCTAATCCTCATCCTGAAATCACATTTTTACTGAAAAATTAAATGGCTTAAAGAGCGAAGCCCCGCTTATTATTGTACCGATACGACGTCTAATCATAAATTTTAGACAAAAAAAATCACGTTATAGGAACGTGATTTATAAAATGGTGGCTATGACGAGACTTGAACTTGTGACCCCCGCATTATGAGTGCGGTGCTCTAACCAACTGAGCTACATAGCCGTAAACTGTGCGCGCATTATGTGATTTTATCTTTAATACGTCAAGTACCTAATGCGCTTAATTGATCAAAATTTGGTGAAGTGAGCCGATAAGCCGGGTTCTGTCGTGAACGATCATTCCTCTAGGCGTACAATCACTCATACGCTCCAGCGACCTACCCGGATCCAGCATGGGCATGCCTAAAGGATCCCTATTTGGTCTTGCTTCCGGTGGGGTTTACCATGCCATGAACTGTTACCAGTCATGCGGTGCGCTCTTACCGCACCCTTTCACCCTTACCTCCGATTTCGATTGCTCGAAACCATAATGAAGGCGGTCTACTCTCTGCTGCACTTTCCGTCGGCTCACGCCGCCCAGGCGTTACCTGGCACCTTGCCCTATGAAGCCCGGACTTTCCTCCCCTGCTTCAATCACGGAGATCTCCACAGCAGCGATCGTCTGGCTCACTTCGAAGCGCATAGTATCAAATCTTAGACTTAATTGCTTGCGCTTTTTTGAGCAATCAGCTTTTTATATTTATCCATCAGCTCATCCTCAGTTTCAGCATGATGGGGATCAAGTGGGATACAATCTACAGGACAAAAGAGCTGACACTGCGGTTGATCATGATGCCCCACACATTCAGTACATAAGTCTGGGTTAATTTCATAAATCAATTCACCCATAAAAATTGCTTCATTGGGGCAAACAGGTTCACAAACATCACAATTGATGCATTCATCAGTTATATATAAAGACACTCTACCAACCTTGTTGATGCTTTTGCTCAAAGGCTTTCACCACCGCTTCAGGAACGAATTTGGTGACATCGCCTTTCAGACGAGCAATTTCACGAATTAACGTGGAAGAAATAAATGAATATTGTTCCGATGGCGTTAAAAACACCGCCTCAAAGCGTGAATCGAGTTGACGGTTCATATTCGCCAATTGAAACTCATATTCAAAATCAGACACTGCACGTAACCCACGCAGCACAGCCGTTGCCTTTTGTTCACGGAAAAAGTTTACCAATAAACCATCAAATCCTACAAATTCTACATTAGGTAAATGACTCAGAGAAGCCTGTGCCAATGCCACGCGTTCTTCCAACTTGAACAACGGATTCTTATGATGCCCAATCGCAATTGCCACCACCACTTCATCAAACATTTTTGATGCACGCGTCACAAGGTCGACATGCCCATTGGTAATTGGATCAAATGTTCCTGGATAGATTACGCGAGTTTTAGACATCCATTTGTACTCTAATTCATTTTATTGGGATGTATTTTAACAAAATCTTGTTTTTTTGGTGAAGAAACTGCATAAATTTGAAAAATCTTCACTATTCGTGCAAAAACTATTGGGCTGTTTCATTTAAGTAAAATAGCAGTGTGCCATTTGATGGTGTATTTGATTTACTTTAAACCTTTTCAATCCGATTTAAGAATTGTCAGTAGGTTCATGTTGGGGCACAATAGTCATAACTTTGGAAGTAATTGATTATGGCGAAAGCAACTGTAGTTAAAAAACATAATGGCGGTACGATTGCCCAAAATAAGCGTGCCCGTCATGATTATTTTATTGAAGAAAAATTTGAAGCAGGACTCTCCTTACAAGGTTGGGAAGTTAAATCATTACGCGCAGGTCGCATGACCCTGTCAGAGAGCTATATCACCTTTAAAAATGGTGAGGCTTTCCTCTTCGGTGCACAAATTCAACCGTTACTCAGTGCGTCTACGCATATTGTTGCTGAATCAACCCGTACACGTAAGCTACTACTGAACCGTCGTGAACTGGATAAGTTACTCGGTGCAGTCAATCAAAAAGGTTATTCATGCGTTCCGCTTGCCGCTTACTGGAAAGGTCCACGCGCGAAGTTGGAAATTGCTTTAGTAAAAGGTAAACAACTCCATGACAAACGTGCTACGGAAAAAGATCGTGACTGGCAACGCGATAAAGCACGCATCATGCATAAGTAATAAAAAACCTCCAATTTGGAGGTTTTTTATTACTAGAAGTGTTAATAGTCAGCTTTTAGCTCAACTAAATACTTCCCAAACTTTCGTGCGGTTTCCAAGTCACCTTCTGGTGGGGTAACTTCAACACTGGCATTATCTGACTGCGTCATTAACCCCAAGAAGCTCGACATACGGTTAATATCTTGCTGGCTACGTCCAGTTGGCATAAATGGCAAACCCGCCCACAACATACCATGCTGCATGGCAAATAAATTAATCTGTTGCAAGACAGCCAATTTATCACCACTTAAACCACCACCATTGGTAAAACCAGCAGCAAGTTTTCCTTGCCAAGCACGAGCTAACCAGCGCTTAGAGGAATCTTCCATAAATTGTTTCAGTGCAGAAGTCAGGCTTCCCATATATGTTGGGCAGCCCATAATAATAATATCAGCCTGATCTAAAAGCTCCCACTGGACTGCTGCCACAGAAATCAAATGGACCTCTGCACCTGCCTGCTCTGCACCTTGCGCAATATATTGGGCTACCTTGGCCGTATGACCATAAGGACTATGATAAACCACACATACATGTACAGGAGCAGAAGAAACGAGATCAGTGACAGACATGGAAACTTTTAAAACCAAATAATTAAGTCAAGTTTAACACTTTTCGTTCGCCTGAGGCGAGTGCATAGCACAATGTAAAAATCGTTGCACCAATCAAACTTGCCATGCTCATTTTAAAAATACAAAGGTCGCCATTCTTCCAGTTTTAGCATTACGGCGATAAGAATAATATTCTTCAGTTTGTCTATAGGTACACTGGTCTCCACCTAAGATCTTGGTGACACCATGCTGCTGCAAAATATAGCGCGCAATCGCATATAAATCAGCAAAGTATTTCCCCTGCTCTTTCGATGGCTCAAAGGTCGAGGCTAAGGCAGGATACTTGCTACAGAAGATTTGTTTGACTTCTGCCCCTACTTCAAAGCACGGTTGACTAATGGCTGCCCCTAACCATGCCCAAGTAGGAGGATGCTGCATGGCTGCAATGGTGTTTTCCACAATTCCATTGGCCAGTCCACGCCAGCCTGCATGTAGGTTGGCCACCTCAATCGCTTCAGCATCGCCAAGTACAATAGGTAAACAATCCGCCGTCATCATCATTAAGGCATGCTGCTTCTGTTGAGTTACTAAACCATCGCCTTCGAGTGCCTCGAAGTAGATCTGTTCATTCACAGTGTGACAAATCGTGCTATGGGTTTGCGTCATCCACGTTATTTTTTCTACGCCAAAAGCAGAGAATTCCTCAAGTAACTGCATTCGGTGTTGTTGTACTCGATGAGCATTATCCTGAACATGCAATGCCAAATTAAAACCATCAAGTTCAGGTTTATCCGATGCCTGAGTATGCTCATGTTGCACACGCGTTTGCCCGACAAAAACACCTTCTGGAAAGCCTTGAACAAATTGCATGTTAAATTCCTTATTCAACTTAAATCATCTTTGCGTTATTCCTTTTACCATCAGGAACTTCGCAAAGATCACCTCTTCAATTGCTTTTAATAAGCTTTATTCTCGCTACGCAATACATCAACCAATGCTGCAAAATCTTCTGACCACGGTGCTTCAAACATCATGTCCTTACCCGTACGTGGATGAACTAAACCCAATTGCACAGCATGTAATGCCTGACGTCTAAAGCCACGCAAAGTATCATTTAACAATTCAGATGCCCCAGCAGGAACACGTACACGAGGCATATAGACTGGATCACCGACCAAACCATAACCAATGTAAGCAAAATGCACACGAATTTGGTGCGTACGTCCAGTTTCCAAACGTGCCTGTACACGGGTGAAATGCTGAAAACGCTCTTTTACATTGTAGTGGGTCACGGCATCTTTCCCACCCGGCAAAACAGTCATTTTAACGCGATCAACTGGATGGCGTTTAATCGGCTCATCAATGGTACCGCCTGCAATCATGCTGCCATAAACGATCAAATCATAGACACGATAAACCGATTTATCTGCCAGTTGTTTGCTTAATGCAAACTGAGCTTCCAAAGTTTTCGCAACCACCAACAAGCCGCTCGTGTCTTTATCAATGCGATGTACTAGACCTGCACGTGAGAGTTCAGCCGACTTTGGGTAATGATAAAGCAGCGCATTAACCAACGTCCCTGTGCTATTTCCAGCACCAGGATGCACCACCATTCCAACAGGTTTGTTAATCACAATGATGTCATCATCTTCATAAACAATATTGAGCGGAATGTTTTCAGGCTGACTCGTTGTTTGTGCTTCTAGCTCGACATCAAGAGTAAGCTGCTCATATCCTTCACATTTGTACTTTGGTTTAACAATGTTACCATTTACCAACAAATGCCCATCCTTCAGCCACTGCTTGAGTTTTTCGCGTGAGAAATCACTCCAAACATTCGCCGCAACCTGATCAATACGTTGCCCGATATAGCTTTCATCCAATTGAAATTGCAACGATAAACGTGTTGCAGTTGCATCAGAAGTATGGTTATCTGCTTCGTCTATTTCTTCAAGTAAATTGAAATCAGTTTCTGCAGAATTTGTATTAGTAGATTGTGCTTGGGTCATTTGATCATTCAAACAAAAGTGGTTTAATAGCGCAATTGTAGCTCATTGCCCGTATTAACAGAGGAATTTTTATGTCGCTACCACGTTATAAAATTACAATGCTCGCTCTTTCTTTAGGCATTGCGTCTGCAATGGTGGGCTGTAGCAGTAATCCAAAAAAAGAAGTGGTGGATACAGGCCCACAATTAAGTGAGCAAGTGTATATACAAAAAGCCGAGAAAGCGCTAGATAATGGTCAATATACTGATGCAGCCAAGTACCTAGAAGCAATTGATACTTACTACCCAACGGGTGATTATGCGCAGCAAGCCCAGCTTGAGTTGTTGTACACTAAATTTCAGCAAAAAGATTATGAAGGCACGATCAGCCTTGCAGAGCGTTTTATTCGCTTAAATCCGCAGCATCCAAATGTAGATTATGCTTACTATGTACGCGGTGTAGCGAACATGGAACAAAACTATGATGGTTTAATGCGTTATACCTCATTAAAGCAATCACATCGTGATACCAGCTATTTAAAACTCGCTTACCAAAACTTTGTCGATTTCATTCGCCGCTATCCATCGAGCACTTATGCGGTAGATGCAGCACAACGTATGAAATATATTGGCAATGAGCTGGCAGAAAGTGAAATGAATGTCGCGCGTTTTAACATTAAGCGTAAAGCTTGGTTAGCCGCTGTTGAACGTTCGCAATGGGTGATTGAACATTACCCACAAACACCACAAATTCCAGAAGCATTAGCAACAGTTGCCTATGGTTACGAACAACTGGGTGATAAAACCACTGCGCAACAATATATCGATGTTCTAAAACTGAACTATCCGAATTTAGTGAAATCTGATGGTAGCGTGAATTTACGTGCTGTACGTAAAGAAGGCAGTTGGATCAACCGCGCAACTTTAGGGGTCTTTGGTCGTGAAGAACAAAGTGCTATCGAAACACCGAAAACGACAGCACCAACGGCACAACGCAGCCTAACCAACCGCATGACTTTTGGTTTGCTAGGTCGTCCAGATGTTTCAAGTGAAGGTCCTGCTTCGAGTACATCTGGCGAATAAAACTCGCAAGTTTTGATGCAATTTCATGAAGGGCAAGTTATCATACTTGCCCTTTTATATTTTGCATTTGGCTTGATCTGACTGATTAAACCCTATACAAATAAATAGTTTTCTTTTGCAAAAGTTAGATTCAAGCAAATCTCGCTTTGCATTTTCATTTTTGCTAGATGTATCACGATAACGACTATGGCCATTCCTCAGCACACGATAGATCAAATTCTCGATCGAACTGATATTGTCGATTTAATTGGCCAACGCGTGAAACTTAAAAAAACGGGACGCACATACTCAGGTTGCTGCCCGTTTCATCAGGAAAAGTCGCCCTCTTTCCATGTCTATCGTGATAAACAGTATTATCACTGCTTTGGCTGTCAGGCGAATGGTAATGCCATTCGCTTTCTCATGGACATCGACAATCGGAATTTTGTCGATGTGATGAAAGATCTGTCTAGCCAAGCGGGTATTGAATTGCCCAAAGACAATCAAGATTCCAAACGTCTCTCCTACAAACGAGAAACTAAACCTGTAGCAGCAGATCCAGTTATTCCCACAAATCCTGTTCAGATTCCAATACCTCACAACCCGCAAATCGATCATGATCCATTTGAAGAATTTGGTAATATCGAGGATCCTTTTGCCCAGTTTGAACAATTTCAAGCATTCAATGAAGCCCCCACTCAAGAGGGTAATCTTTATGATTTGCTGGAGAATGTCGCGCAGTTCTATGAACGACAACTCCCCCAAAGCCAAAGTGCACAACAGTACTTTAAACACCGCGGCTTAGGTGCAGAGACGCTTCAATTCTGGCGTTTAGGCTATGCACCTGAAGATTGGCAACATTTGGAAAAAGCCTTCCCTCATGATGTTCAGGGCTTAAAATTATTGGGTCTAATCCGTACCAGTGACAAAGGACGAGATTTTGACTTGCTGCGTGATCGGGTGATTTTCCCGATTCGTGATGCCAAAGGTCGTGTGGTCGGCTTTGGTGGTCGTGCCCTGAATGACCAAATTAAACCCAAATATATCAACTCGCCAGATTCCGAAGTTTTCCATAAGAACCAGTTACTGTATGGACTTTATGAGGGACGCAAACAAAAAGCCCAAGACTGGCTCATGGTTGAAGGTTACATGGATGTCATCGCGCTACAACAAAATGGCATTTATGGTGCAGTTGCAACGCTAGGAACTGCCAGTAATACAGAGCATTTAAATATTCTGTTCAAACAGAATAATCGTATCACCATTGCCTTTGATGGTGATGCCGCAGGTCAAAAAGCAGCACGACGGACTTTAGACATTGCCTTACCCTTATTAAATGATGGTCGTGAACTGAAGTTTTTTGTACTCCCCAATGATCATGACCCTGACTCACTGATTCGACGCGAAGGTTTAGAAAATTTCCAGCGCTTATTACAGCAAGCCCCATTACTCTCCGACTTTGTATTTGCACATTTAACCCAAAATCAAGATATCAGTAGTCCTGAAGGTAAAAGTTTGGTCATGGCTGAACTGCGTCAACTGACTGAACTGTTGCCAAAAACGGGTTCTTTTCGTTATCTTTTAAATCAATCCTTTAAAGAAAAATTAGGGTTTGGCAAACGTTGGACACCACAACTCAGTAATGATGCGTCTTTATCTTTTAACATTCGCACCAAAGATGAAGACTTTGCCATCGCTATCCTGATGAATCATCCATTTTTATATATTCATTTTGAAACTTTACGTGCCTTTGTTCCAAGTCAGGAACTACTCTCGCATGTCCTTAATATTCTCAATCGGATTTTTGATAACTTGCCTGATGACCAAGAGCTAGCAACCTATTACGTATTGGGTGCTTGCAGCGCTTACAGTTTAGAAATTGCTGATATTATGCGACGTACCAATATTGAAGTGCTGACCCATGCACCAGAAATGGCGGATAAACTGGCGACTGAATACGCCTTAGGCTTACAAGAAAAATTTTTACGTCAGAAATTAAAAGACCCGAATTCATTACTTGAGTCACGTAATTTACGTCAACAATTGAACGAACTGACCAAGAAAATTGGACTGCGCCTGTTATCTTAAGCCAATAAAATCATATTTATTTTTTAGCTTTACGTCGATGCGCTGCAACATTAGCTAGGCTTTGCTGTAACTGTTCAAAATAAGCAGGATCTTCTGCCTTGGCTGCATCACGTAACACAATAGAGGTTGGGTGTAGCAATTTCTGCGTTAAACGATGGGCAAAATCTTGCATAATTTGTGCAGCATTTCCCCCTTTTTCTAAGCGAGACAAAGCCAATTGCAATTCTTCTTGTTGTAATTCATGCCCATGTTGGCGATATTGATGAATAGTTTCGCCCGCTTCATTGACTCGTTCATGGGTAATCAGCTCAATGGCTAATTGATTCACCATCACTTCCGCTTCAACAGCCGCCTGACGACGCTGCGCAAGATTTTCATCAATAACCGACTGTAAATCATCCACACCGTAGAGATAAACACCATCTAAAGATTCAACTTTAGGTTCTATATCACGCGGTACGGCAAGATCAACCAAGAGCATTTGCTGATAACGGCGTTTCTTTAAAGCACGCTTTACATCTTGATAGGAAATAACTTGATGCAAACTTCCCGTACAGCTTGAAATCACATCTGCACGGTATAAGTTTTCAGCCAGCGCTGCAAAATCAATAATCTCAACATCAACCTGATGGGCAATTTCTTGAGCTAACAATTCGGCACGTTCACGGGTGCGGTTACAAATCAGTACTTTGCCAACCCCCATTTCCGCCAAATGTTTAGCTACCAAGCTATTCATTTCACCTGCCGCGACAATCAGCACGGTCATTTTTTCAGGTTGGCTAAAAACTTGTAAGGCTAACTGCGCAACGGCATACCCCATTGAAACAGCATGACTTCCCACCGCTGTTTCTGAACGAACGCGTTTTGCAGCATAGAAAGCATATTCGAAAATTCGATTTAAATTACCTGAAACTGTATGTGCATCTTTGGCTAAAGACAGTGCAGATTTTACCTGCCCTAAAATTTGCGGTTCACCGAGCATTAGAGAGTCTAGCCCGCTAGCCACCCGCATTAAATGCGTCACCGCTTGCGCATCTTCATAACGATAGACATGATTGACTAATTGCTTAACATCTAAATGATTTGCTTGGGCGAGCCAACTGAGTACCATATCCGCATTCTCAGATATGGCATAAACCTCGGTGCGGTTACACGTCGACACAACCACCAAATCATTTAATTCAGAGTTGTGACTTTGCTGAGCAAGCAATACACTAAGCTTTTCAGCATTAAATGCAATTTGCTCACGCAACGCTACTGACGCGGTTTGATGGTTGACCCCCAATGCAAAGAAAGACATATCAAATCATCAATTCACTAAATTTATGCTATTGTGCAACATCGGTGTCATAAAAAGCATTACTTGGATCAAGAAAAAATTGCGTCAAACAAACAGCCGTATAAACGGCACGACGATAAAGCAGTATTCTACCACATTCTTACTGCTTGGTAGCATGGCTTCTGGTACTCATGTAAGAGCATCAGAGGTTGTTTATCATGCAAATTCAAATAATAATGCCATAAAACAAAGCATGATTGCCGAATTTGCTTTGGCTTATCACGATATTCCAACCGCTTTGCACAACTACACCGTTCTGGCCATTCGCAGCAATTCTACTCTAGTGAAACAACGCGCACTCAATATTGCTTTGGAACAAGATGATCTAAAAGCGGCGCTTGATATTGCAACACATTGGGTTGTACAAGAACCTGAAGATGTGCCCGCCCTATTTTATTTATCGCATATCGCCCTAAAAGCACATGAATACGAGTTGGCAGCAGAAACACTCGATAAAATATTAATGATTGATCCTAATGCGGATTTAGAGCAAATTTTGGCGGGTATTTCACCTGAATCACAAGCAGACCGTGAAGTTCTGCTCAAGACCTTGTCTGCCAGTAAAGAAAAGGACAATCCATCCATTTTGGTGCTGATCGCTGGTTTAGAAGCGCAAAATGGTCAATTTGATCAAGCATTAATTACCATTAACCGTGCCTTACGCAAGCGCCCGAAAGTCACAGGCTTTATTCTCATGAAAGCCAACTTGCTGACTGTCTTGGGTGACGAACAAGAAACCTTGAAATGGTATGATAAATCTAGCCGCAAACATCGTGAAAATTTAGAAATTCGACTCGCAGAAGCTAAATATTTAATTAAATTAAATCAGTCCGAGACTGCGCTTAAAAAGCTCGAAAGCATCTTAAAAAAGTGGCCCAAGCAAGAAGAGGCTCTCTTTTTAGCAGGCCTGACCAGTATTGACTTAAAACAATATGAAGATGCGGAAAAATTTTTGGTCGAACTACGCTATTCAGCTCAATATCAAAATGATGCCTACTACTATTTGGCCATCAATGCTGAACGCAAGCAGCACTTTGAAACAGCCAAAGCCTACTACCGCTTGGTCGATGGCAACCTCTATCCTGTCTCTAGACGCAGCATGATTAATATTTTTGCACAGCAAAACAAGTTACAAGATGCCTTACGTTTTTTGACTCAGGAACGGGTCAATTACCCACAACACGCCAGTTTCCTCTATCAGGCGCAAGCCGATATTTTAAAACGCATGAACAATATCAAGGCGGCCCGTCGTTTATTGGATGAAGCCATTAAAAATCTACCAGACGATCCTGACTTGATTTATGCAGAGGTGTTATTGCTCGATCCCTTTCAAGACCGTGTTAAGTTAGAACAACTCCTCAATCGCTTATTGGAAATTGAACCGAATAGCCCAACCTATTTAAATGCTTATGCCTATACACTTGCTTTACAAAATCGGCGTTTAGATGATGCGCGGCATTATGTTGAACTCGCATTAGAATACACCCCCGATCAAGCATCAATTTTGGATACGCTAGGCTATATCACCTATCTACAAAATGACTTTGAAACTTCCGCACAAGTGCTTGGCAGGGCTTACACCTTAAGCAATAGCATTTCAATAGGAGTTCGATATGCTAAAGCATTATATATGCAAGGAAAAATTACTGAATTTAGTACTGTGTTACAACAATTAAAACAAAAACATCCAAATGATCCTCAATTGGAACAACTGAGTTCGTTACTGTTACCTCAACATATGAAAAAGAGCTAATTGATTTTGATGCGTGTATTTTCAAAAGTCGGTCTGACCGTATTCACCAGTAGTGTTTTATTCCTAACCGGTTGTCAGCAATTTACCAAACCGCAAATTCCTGCGGAAAGCCCAAATGCTGCTGAACAGAATCATTTTAATTTACAAGGTAAAATTGGCGTGCGTACACCGCAGCAATCGGGTAGTGCCTTTTTTACATGGCAGCAACAACAGCAACAATTTGACATCGAACTCAGTGGTATTCTTGGGGTCGGTAAAACTCAAATTACTGGACAGCCCGGTGCTGTAAGCCTCAATAGTGCGAAAACAGGTTTAATCCAAGCCGCTACGCCAGAAGAACTGCTAGAACAGGCCACAGGTTGGCAAGCGCCCATTACGCATTTAATTGACTGGGTACAGGCTCGACCAGCAACACTACAAGCACAAATTAATAAGGATGCAGCGAATCGCCCGCAACAAATTATTGAAGATGGCTGGCAAGTCGACCTTAGTTATAACGATACTGCTCAACTACCCAATAAATTAGTTCTGAAACAAGAACTTGAATCTGGTAAAGAAAATCGTATTACAATGCTGATTCAAAACCGTTAATTCTGGCTAGCTATGATTCGAGTACCCTCTCCTGCAAAACTCAATCTGTTTTTACACATCACTGGACGTCGTGAAAATGGATATCACGAGCTGCAAAGTATTTTTCAACTGATAGACTTATGCGATTGGTTGGAATTTGAACCTACTCAGCAAAATGACATTCAGATCGAAGGCTTAAATGCCGTCGATCTGGAGCAGAATTTAATTTACAAAGCCACACAGATGTTAAAACCGTTGGCAAAGCATCTCACTGGCTTAAACATCAAAATTGAAAAAAATATTCCGATGGGTGCAGGACTCGGTGGTGGATCATCTAATGCTGCGACCACCCTTATTGTTGTGAACCAACTCTGGCAGTGTGGCTTAACAATTGAACAATTGGCTGAACTGGGGGTAAAACTTGGTGCTGATGTGCCTATTTTTATACATGGGCAAAATGCATGGGCAGAAGGCATCGGTGAACACTTAACATTCATCAACTTAGATCAAAAACAGTACATAGTGCTAAAACCTGATTGTTTTATCAGCACTCAACTGCTTTTTTCACAAAAAACGTTGACAAGAAACTCGAAGCCATCTAAATTTTGCGCCTATCAGATAAAGCCATCTGACTTTGGAAATAACTTTGAACCTTTGGCAAGAAGTCTATATCCTGAAGTCAATGAAGCGATGCAATATTTAGATCAGTTCGGTATTGCAAAACTTACAGGTACAGGTGCTTGTGTTTTTACTGAAGTAACTGCTGAAATGCACGTAAATGAAATTCTTGAACATGCACCATGTAAAGCTTACTTGGTAAACAGTTTAAATGAATCTCCATTACGTCATTTTAAAGTTCAATAGGGGCGTCGCCAAGTGGTAAGGCAGCGGGTTTTGATCTCGCCATCCGTTGGTTCGAATCCAGCCGCCCCTGCCAATTTCACCTGTAGATGTATGTATTAGGGGCGTCGCCAAGTGGTAAGGCAGCGGGTTTTGATCTCGCCATCCGTTGGTTCGAATCCAGCCGCCCCTGCCATATACACACATCAAATTTAGGGGCGTCGCCAAGTGGTAAGGCAGCGGGTTTTGATCTCGCCATCCGTTGGTTCGAATCCAGCCGCCCCTGCCAATTTCAAGCTTAAAAGACAGAACAACACTTTGCATCTTCTTGTTAATTTACCTTGACATGAACGCGCAAAAATATTAAAGTTCTGCCGCATTAGGGGCGTCGCCAAGTGGTAAGGCAGCGGGTTTTGATCTCGCCATCCGTTGGTTCGAATCCAGCCGCCCCTGCCATCTAATTTCAAACACACCAACCGCCAAGGGTGCTTCATGCCCAATCTTGTCGTTTTTAGTGGAACTGCTCATCCACAATTCGCTCAAAAAGTCGTAAGCCATTTGCACATTCCTTTAGGTGCTGCTTCAGTTTCAACCTTCTCTGATGGTGAGATTGCTGTAGAAATCACTGAAAATGTTCGTGGTAAAGACGTATTTGTCGTACAACCTACTTGTGCGCCTACTAATGATAACCTTATGGAAATCTTAGTGATGGCAGACGCCTTACGTCGTGCAAGTGCTGGTCGTATAACTGCTGTCATTCCTTACTTCGGTTATGCACGTCAAGACCGTCGTCCTCGTTCATCTCGTGTTCCAATCACTGCAAAAGTTGTCGCAGACATGCTGACTACTGTAGGTATTGACCGCGTTGTGATGATCGACCTACATGCAGACCAAATCCAAGGTTTCTTCGATATCCCTGTAGACAACATTTATGGCACTCCAGCATTACTTGCTGACTTACGCCAACAGTCTCATGACAACCTCATGGTTGTTTCTCCAGACGTTGGTGGTGTAGTTCGTGCTCGTGCTGTTGCTAAACAAATGGGTGATATTGACCTTGCGATTATCGATAAACGTCGTCAAAAAGCGAATGAATCACAAGTGATGCATTTGATTGGTGATGTGAAAGGTCGTGATTGTGTCATTGTTGATGACATGGTAGATACAGCGGGTACTTTATGTAAAGCTGCTGATGCACTGAAAACTTTTGGTGCTCGCCGTGTTGTTGCCTATGCAACTCACCCTGTACTTTCAGGCAAAGCCATTGAGAATTTGAAAAACTCTGTCATCGACGAACTCGTAGTTACAGATACAATTCCACTTTCTGAAGAAGCACAACAGCTTGGTAAGATTCGCCAAGTTTCGGTTGCCAGTATGGTTGCTGAAACAATTCGTCGTATTAACAACGAAGAATCTATTAGCGCAATGTTCGATAGTTATCTATAATATAGCGCTAGAATTCCAAAGCCCTGCCCAGTGCAGGGCTTTGTCTCACTAGGTCGGTCGCAGATCTAGTTTATTTAATAAACTTAAATTAAGGATGTCTATCATGGCAAACTTCGTATTAAACGCACAAGCACGTGAAGCAGCTAACCAAGGGAAAGGTGCGAGCCGCCGCCTTCGTCATGCTGCACAAGTTCCAGCAATCATCTACGGTGGTAACGCTGAACCTGTAGCCGTTACTTTAGAACTTCGTGAGCTTGTTAAAGCTTTAGAAAACAACGCTTTCTTTGAAGAAGTTGTTGAAATCAAAGTTGGTGACAAAGTTGAAAACGTTAAAATCCAAGCGTTACAACGTCACCCAGCTAAAAATACACCTATGCACGCTGACTTCAAACGCGCATAAGTGTTGAATGGTGTAATTAGTGGCTAATATATCGCTAATTGTTGGTTTGGGTAATCCTGGAAAGGAATATGCCCAAACCCGCCATAATGCAGGCTTCTGGTTTGTAGAACGCATTGCAGAAAAATATGGCATTACATTAAAAGCCGATCCCAAATTCCATGGAATAAGTGGTCGTGGTAATATCGAAGGTCAAGACGTTCGTCTGCTTTTACCAACAACCTTTATGAACCTTTCGGGCAAAAGTGTTGTTCCCTTCTGCAAATTTTATCAAGTTGCTCCTGAAGCAATGTTAATTGCCCATGATGAGCTTGATATGAACCCGGGTGTCATTCGCCTCAAAACTGGCGGTGGTCATGGTGGTCATAATGGATTGCGTGACATTGTTCCACACCTCGGTCCAAATTTTCATCGTCTACGTATTGGTATTGGTCATCCTGGTTCTAAAGAACGTGTCTCTGGACATGTGCTTAGCAAAGCGCCAAGCAGTGAACAAGGTTTAATGGATGATGCAATCGATCATGCACTATCACGACTCAAGTTACTCGTGAATGGTGATATTCAGCAAGCAATGAATCAAATCAATGCTTATAAACCCAACTGAATTTATTTGAATTGTTAAACAATCGTTCTTGCCATGTTGTTCATTTCAGAGCAGAATGCGTTTTTTGCCGATTACTAATCTTGTAAGACGCGATTGATTCAAACAAAAGATAAAGGTCTTAGGTCCACTCAGGAGACGCTCGCTATGCTATCTCGTTTACTAAAATGCAAAATTCACCGCGCTGTAGTTACCCATGCTGAACTTCATTATGAAGGTTCATGTGCAATTGATGGTGTGTTAATGGATTTAGCTGGTATTCGTGAATACGAAGAAATCCATGTTTGGAACGTGACCAACGGTAAACGTTTCGCAACTTATGCAATTCGCGGTGAAGACAATTCTGGCATTATTTCTGTGAACGGCGGTGCTGCTCACCAAGCGGATGTTGGTGATCTTGTAATCATTGCAACTTTTGGTGCATTTACCGAAGCAGAAGCCAATGCGCACAAACCTCGTTTGGTCTATGCCAACCCAGACAATACAGTCAATCACACTGCAAACTGTATTCCAGTTCAAGTGGCATAAGATAAATAAGAAGCTCGCAAATCGCGAGCTTTTTTATTGCGATCAGGTTCTTTCCACTCACCACATCCCTTCTCAATATGCTTAGCGAATTTATTGCAATCATTGTCAGAAATAATGATGATGCTAACGTTAGATGAAATATCACATTTTCTGTAAAAAAGTTTATACTAGCAACACATCGCTTCAGGGCGGGGTGCAATTCCCCACCGGTGGTAAGTTCTAGTATTGAACACTGAGAACAAGCCCACGAGCGTGTAGCCTTTAAAGCCACATGCAGATTTGGTTCAAAGCCAAAGCCGACGGTATAGTCCGGATGAAAGAAGACGACGTGACCAATAAAGTCTCAGGCGTAAGTCTGTGATCATTTATTGCTACGCCAATTTTTCAAAGTCCTGAAATGTTCAACCGTATCTTCAACTTACGCGAGCGTTTCAATGTCTAGTTTAATTCAACCCGAACTCTTTTTTTCAGCACTTCCCCCAGCAGAACAGCGTATTCAACAAGCATTAGCTGACATTCGCCAAGGTAAACCTGTTTTGGTGATGGATGATTTTGATCGTGAAAATGAAGCTGATTTAATCATTGCAGCAGAAACATTAACGGTCGAAACCATGGCGCGTATGATTCGTGACGGTTCAGGCATTGTTTGTTTATGCCTCACCAACGAGCTCGCAGATCATTTAGACTTACCTCCCATGGTCAGTGACAATTCAAGCCAATTTAAAACTGCATTTACAGTCACCATAGAAGCCGCTCAAGGAGTGACTACAGGTGTATCTGCACATGATCGTGTGACTACAGTTCAAACGGCAACACGTACTGGTGCAGTAGCCAGTGACTTAAACCGTCCTGGTCATGTATTCCCATTACGTGCGCGTGATGGCGGTGTACTCACTCGTCGTGGGCATACTGAAGGGACAATAGACCTTGCCCGTTTGGCGGGACTGAAACCTTCTGGAGTTTTATGTGAATTGACTAATCCAGATGGCAGCATGGCTTCTGGTATTCAAGTTCTGGCTTATGCAGAAACGCATCAACTTACGGTCATTACCATTGAAGAACTGGTACAATATCGCTTAGCTCATCACGTATAAATGACACCGTCCCAGTCTTCAAACTGGGACTTTTTTAATTTGATCAAGAATCATATTTAAAACAATGTGGCATAAATACCATAAAGTGCGACAACAATTAAAATCACACCGCAACAAGCCAATAGATGCTGATACATATTGGAACGTGAAAAGCGATTAAACATTAAATATACAAATGATAGTGTCGCAAAATCGAGTGCAATCCAACTTACAGTCAGGATACTTAAACTCAAATTTAAATTTGGTGTAATCTGTACAAATTGTGGAAAAAAAGACGCAAAGAAAATAATATCTTTAGGATTTGAAATGGCAACAAGGAAACCTTGCTTAAATCCACCATTTGCAACTGTACTCGAGGTATTTCCAGCACCTACATCGCCCTGCCAAACTTCTCTTAAAATTTGTATACCCAAATAAACAATATACAGACAACCCAAAATCTTAACGACATTAAACCATTGCTCGCTAATGGTTAAGAAGCCTTTAAGAATGGCAATGGAAGCAGCAATTAAAATTAGAGAAGCCAGATTCGTACCGAAAATGGTTTGTAAGGCACGACGATAGCCCCCTTTTAAACCCGCACTTGCCACCAATAGCATGACGGGCCCAGGTGTAGCGATCATAATTACAACAGCAAAACAATATAAAAAGTATTCAATATAATTCACAAGTCATTACTTTCTTTTATACACATTAAAATAAAGCGAGCGTTTTAATCTTCTTCATCATCACGTAATAAGCTATGACTAATTCCATCAGCACGGAGAAATGCCAGATCATAACTTGCAGTTGCCAATGCCAACACGCGACGCTCAAACTCTTGCCACAAAGCTTTCACTTGCTGTTCAGTAATACCCAAACCACTTTCTTGAGTAAAATTTTTGTTTTTTTCACAAATTTTCAGGGCATGATATAACTTACGTCCTTTAGAGGCTTCTGGTCGCAACCGTACTCGCTTCGACAAGACAAAACCTTCGACATGTCGTAAATCTGCAAAGGGTAGCATGGGAACTAGAATCTGATCCAATTGAGCATCTAAACGGATCCAAACTGCATTTTGCTGCACTGTTGAATAAGTATTCCACTGAATGACTTCATGATTAAAACGACGACATCCCCGACAAACTGCATCACCAAAGACCGTAGAACAACGCCCTGCACATGGCGTGAGTGAAGCGATTCGACGATCATTACTCAAAATAAACTCCTAAAATCATATAGATAACCACTATAAAACAAAATTTAATTCCATCAATTTTCAATTAAAGTTGCTTAAGCATCATACCGTTTATCACCTAATTTAAAAACCATAATTCTTGACGGGTTTTCTCGCTTATTACAGTAATTCGCGCTAAAATATGCGCCTTAAATTTTGTCCTATCGTTTATATTTGGAGTACTCCATGAACGCTACTGTAGAACAGCTTGCACCTGTAGAACAGCAAGCGACCGCTGATTGGGTTGTTGCCGCACTTTATCAATTCAAAGAAGTTCAAGATTCTGCTGATTTACAACAGCGTCTTTTAGACTTGGTAAACTCTATCAACCTATGTGGTACTCTAATTGTTGCAGATGAAGGAATTAATGGTACCGTTGCGGGTGACCGTGTAGCAATTGATGCTATACATCAATTTCTATTAAATGAAGGCTTTAACGCAATGGAATATAAAGAGTCAACCAGCTCTGAAAAACCATTCCGTAAAATGAAAATCAAACTCAAAAAAGAAATTGTCACTCTAGGCGTAGAAGTTAAGCCACGTGATTTAGTTGGTCACTACTTAGACCCAAAAGAATGGAACGACCTAATTGCACGTGATGACGTGATTCTGATTGATACGCGTAATGATTACGAATATAAAGCAGGTACTTTTAAAGGTGCAATCGACCCGCAAACTGAAACTTTCCGTGAATTTCCAGATTACGTAAAGAAAAACCTTGAACAGCATAAAGATAAGAAAATTGCGATGTTCTGTACGGGTGGTATTCGTTGTGAAAAATCGACTTCTTTGCTTTTACAAGAAGGCTTTGAAGAGGTTTACCACCTGAAAGGCGGTATTTTAAAATATTTAGAAGAAACCCCAGCTGAAGAAAGCATGTGGGAAGGCGAATGTTTTGTATTTGACGGTCGTACAGCGGTAACTCACGGTGTTGAAGAAGGTCAAAATATTAAATGTCACGCATGTGGTTGGCCATTACTTCCAACTGAAGTGGAAGAGCCAAGTTATGAACATGGCGTGTCTTGTAAATATTGCGTAGACAAAACCACTGAAAAGCAAAAAGATGGTTTCCGTATGCGCCAATCTCAAATTGCGGCGGCAAAACGTAAACGTCTGTAATCATTCCTCGATATTTTTAAAAGCCTCCTCTCGCGGAGGCTTTTTTACACTTAGACCAAGGCAAACAAATACAAAACAAAGCTTTACCACTGTTTCAAATCCTACTAGGATAAATTGTCTTCACTTTCATAAACGTATATGAACCTGACAGAATGGATTATCTCCATCATGGAACAACTCGGTTATCTAGGTATCGCACTTCTAATGTTCCTCGATAATGTTTTTCCTCCTATACCTTCTGAAATTATTATGCCTTCCGCAGGCTATACTGCCTCACAGGGTGAACTACTGCTCATTGGTGTGATTATTGCGGGTTGTATCGGCTCTCTAGTTGCCGCAGCAGTTCTATATTGGATTGGTTATAAATTTAATCATGCAACCATCTTTCGTTTCGTTGACCGATATGGAAAATATTTCTTTATTCAATCAACCGATGTTAAAACTGCCCTAGACTGGTTTGAACATTACGGGCACCGTATCGTCTTTTTTGGTCGTATGGTTCCTGCTGTCCGTTCTTTGATTAGTATTCCTGCTGGCATGAGTCGGATGCCATTTTGGAAATTCATGTTCTACAGCAGCTTAGGCACCATTATTTGGACCAGTTTCTTAGCTTGCGTAGGTTTCTATTTCGGTGAAAATCAAGCACTCATGCATCAAATTTTTAGCCAAGTGGGCTATGTGATGCTTGGTATTGCCCTGCTCATTATTTTATGGATTTTCTATCGAAGATATCAGAGAAAAAAACAACATTTTAAAGACTAAATTGATTTAATTTAAGGATTTACATGAAGCATTATTTAAAACATTTTGCTGCAATTTACAGTATCGCTTTAGTGATTCTTGTGGCTATTCTGATTTTTGGTTTACAGTTAGGCGGAATTACTCTAATTCCTGCTTTGATTGCTTGCGCTTTACTAAGCGCAAGTCATTTTGTCAAAAAAGAACAACGCCTACCTAGCAGTGATGAAAAAATTCAATTGGTTTGGGGCTGTAGTGCCATTGCCATTATCATCGCGAGTTTCTTTGTGTTCTTCTTGGTACTGATGAACCCCAATGCAGAGCAAATTTTAAAAGCTGCTGATGAAGCAGGTCTAGGTATTTCAGCACTTATCATGCTGTGCTTAATAGCAGTACATGGCATCATTTTTCATTTTGCCTATGGTTGGTATGCAAGCTTTATCGCAAGAAAACAGCACCCAATGTAACACTCCCGTCACGTTAAGCTCAAAATGAATTAGATGACTTCCAGTACATTGTTAACATAAAAAAAAGCACCTGACGGTGCTTTTTTTTTAATACTATAGGGTTAGTTTGGTGTGTGATACATGAGCTGCGATTGTAGCAGCGCAAGATGCAACATCACGCTGGCGTGTGGTACATTAAATAAATTTCATTTAAATTGTCTGGAATTTCTTCCGCCAATTCATCCATTAATTGACCATTGCGACGGAAAGATTCCATTTGTGGATCTTCGTCATCAATGCCACTGAACACCATGATTGGTAAAGTTAAATCAACCAATTGTTCTTCGTATTCTGGCGCAAACCATGCTTCTTCATTTAAGAACATCGCATCGACAAAGCCAACACTCCAGTCACCTAAACTTGATTCCACATCAGCTTCTTCAATTTCAAAAGGAAATTCAATTCCTTCTTCATTCGCCAAATTCTGACGAATACTATCTAGCCAAGATTTGACTTGTGCAATAATCTCAGCAGGAACTTTTTTCTGATTACTTTCAAAAAGCTCATCTAACCAGCGATCAAATTGCGGACCAACAGCAATTGCACATAAAAAACCATGAGTCGCTGCGAAATCTAGACCATGCTCATTTTGGTCACCATCTAGATATTCACTCAATAGGTCTAAATCTAAAGCACTCATTTTATATCCAAGCTTAAAATTGTAAGACGTATCATAACATTTTCAACACACGATTCTCATCGTGAGTTTTAATCATCCTCATCATCGAAATCGTCGTCATCGTCTATATCGTAATCAAAATCTTTTAACTCGCGCTCTAAACGGCGTTGTGCGAGTAAGTCATCAATTAATCGACGTTTTTCCAGCGACTCTTTTGCGCTAATCTTGCTTGATGCTTCGTCAAAATTGACGTCATCATCACCGTAGTTATCATCTAATTCAAAATCTGTTGAAGACACTCAAACTACCTCATAATAAAAATATAATGGGTCTAGGCGCTATTTATCGTTCTTCCGAAATCTTGTCAAGCTTTATTTAAATTTATTGCATTTTATTTGAATTTTGGTCTTTATTTTTAACCAATTTCATGGCATGATATAATCCACCCTGCGTCTTTTAGTTTTGTGGTATTTTTAATATCAAATCCAAAATGTTTTTGATTCCAAATGTTGGATTTTGAACTGACGAACGCAAGGGATGAACTTGAAAATAACAAATTCACCCCCATCTTTATCCTTAAATTTACATTAAATATTTTATCAGGCGGCTTATTTGCTGATTATTCCTGATGAGATACATTGCATTTACAGATAAGTTTATGAAGCAAACTGAGCTATCCAGCACGGTTTTTCACAGTCACAGATTCAACAAAGAGTAAGCAAAGATGAGCGATATGACTTCCCCTACTTCGCAAGTAGCGGCTCTGATTAGCCGAGGCAAAGAGCAAGGTTACTTAACTTATGCTGAGGTTAACGATCATCTCCCAGACTCGATTACTGAAAGCGAACAGATTGAAGACATTATTCAGATGCTTCAAGACGTTGGTATTCCTGTACACGAACGTGCACCTGAATCTGACGATACAATGTTCGAAGACAATGCAGAAGCTGCCGATGAGGTTGCAGAAGAAGAAGCTGCTGCCGTTCTTGCCTCTGTAGAAAACGAACCTGGTCGTACCACAGACCCTGTACGTATGTACATGCGTGAAATGGGTACTGTTGAGCTTTTAACCCGTGAGGGTGAAATTAGCATTGCGAAACGTATTGAAGAAGGTATTCGCGATGTTCTGCATTCTATTGCCTACTGGCCAAATGCAGTTGAAGTCGTTTTACAAGAATATAATGATTTTCTAGAAGGCGAACGTCGTCTTGCAGATATTTTATCAGGCTATTTAGACCCTGAAACTGATGAAGAGATTCCAGAAGTCTTGGAAGAAGAAGCTGAAGAAATTGAAGAAATTGCAGACTCTTCAAGCAAGTCAACCAAAGATGTCAAACTTGATGATGAAGATGAAGATGAAGAGTCTGAAAGTGATGATGATTCTGAAGGTGATTCTGGCCCAGACCCTGAAGTTGCGAAAGTACGTTTTTCAGAACTTTCAAATGCGTGGGAACAAACCAAAACCGTAATTGCGAAACATGGTCGTAATAGCGACGAGGCTAAAGCTGCGCTTGAAGCCCTTGCAACTGTGTTTATGATGTTCAAATTTACTCCGCGTCTATTTGATATCATTTCAGAAATGATTCGTGGCACTCACGACCAAATTCGTACGTCTGAACGCGAAGTAATGCGCTACGCAGTTCGTCGTGGCCGTATGGATCGTACTCAATTCCGTACATCTTTCCCAGGTCAAGAATCAAACTTTGCTTGGTTAGATGAACAAATTGCTAAAGCGCCAACTGAACATAAAGCGCATTTAGAAAAAGTGCGTCCTGATGTGCTTGCTTTCCAACAGAAAATTGCCGACATCGAAAAAGAATTGGACTTAAATGTAAAAGACATTAAAGACATTTCTAAACGTATGGCTGTGGGTGAAGCAAAAGCGCGTCGTGCGAAAAAGGAAATGGTTGAAGCCAACCTGCGTTTGGTAATTTCGATTGCGAAAAAATATACCAACCGTGGCTTACAATTCTTGGACTTAATTCAAGAAGGTAACATCGGCTTGATGAAAGCCGTAGACAAGTTTGAATACCGTCGTGGTTATAAGTTCTCAACTTATGCAACGTGGTGGATTCGTCAGGCGATTACTCGTTCAATTGCGGACCAAGCACGTACCATTCGTATTCCAGTACACATGATTGAAACTATTAACAAGATCAACCGTGTATCCCGTCAACTTCTTCAAGAAATGGGTCGTGAACCTACACCTGAAGAATTAGGCGAACGTCTGGAAATGGACGAAGTTAAAGTACGTAAAGTCCTCAAAATTGCCAAAGAACCGATTTCTATGGAAACGCCAATTGGTGATGATGAAGATTCGCATTTGGGTGACTTCATTGAAGACAGCAACATCACTTCACCAGTCGATGCTGCAACTTCAGAAGGTCTTAAAGAAGCGACTCGTGAAGTACTTGAAAACTTGACTGAACGTGAAGCGAAAGTCTTGAAAATGCGTTTTGGTATTGATATGCCAACCGACCATACTTTGGAAGAAGTCGGCAAACAGTTTGATGTAACACGTGAACGTATTCGTCAGATTGAAGCTAAAGCACTTCGTAAGTTACGTCATCCTTCTCGTTCTGAACATTTACGTTCATTCCTAGAAAACGACTAATTTGTAAAGATACGATGGAGGCTTGAAATTTTATCGCTTGTCTCCATTATGTATTTAAGAGCAACACCTAACGCCTGCAGTTTCGCAGGCGTTTGAAATAAGGGGGACTGACGCTCATGACTATGTTAGACCGCACACCATCTCGTGAATTACAAGAACATCTTTGGGTGTTCCCAATGGACTACCCTATTAAACTCATTGGTCTTGCTGGCACTGAGTTACATATAGCAGTCGTTGAAATTTTAGTGAAACATTTCCCTGAATTTGATGGTGATTCGATCCAAGTACAACCATCACGGACAGGTAAATATCACTCTCTCACTGCGCAATTACGCTTTGAAGAGCTAGAGCAAGTGCATCAGTTATATGCAGATCTTGCGGCTTGCCCGTTAATTAAAACTGCACTATAAGCACTCAAAAAAAACACGCGGACTGCGTGTTTTTTTTATATCAATTTTCATTCCATTTCAGATATATCTCCCTATCCGGCTCTGCTCAGCTTATAATTTAGCTCACATTCAAATCTTGTTAAGGATGCTGTCGACGTGACTGATGCTGTACTCAAACCCACTTTAATCATTCGTCAATTTAATCAGCTTACACCTTATGCCGATCGCTTTCAGGACATGAAACAATTGACCGAACAGCGCGAGGCTGAAACGCCTGACGAACTGTGGCTATTACAACATCCCGATGTACTCACTCAAGGTCAAGCAGGCAAACCAGAACACATTTTAATTCCTTCAAACATTCCTGTGGTACAGACAGATCGAGGGGGACAAGTGACATGGCATGGCCCAGGTCAATTGGTGGCTTACTTCATGTTTGATTTAAATCGTCTTGGTTGGAATGTGCGAACCCTAGTGTCTTATGCAGAAAACTTAATGATTGAGTTACTGAAAAAATACGGGATTGAAGCCTATGCCAAACCCGATGCACCAGGCGTGTATGTAAATGGGCGCAAAATAGGATCTTTGGGGTTTAAAATTCGTCGTGGGCGCAGTTATCACGGACTAGCACTCAATATTAATTGTGATTTAGCTGGTTTTCACACCATCAATCCATGTGGCTATTCAGGTCTAGAAATGGTGCGCATTCATGACTTGATTGAACAAAACCCACCAAGTTTTGAAAACTTATGCGTCGATATCATTGAAACTTTACAAAACAGCGGGTACTTTAATAAAGTTCAAATTGTTCAACAATAAGCACTTTACTTTATATAGTGAAATAAATTAGAGTATTTACTCTAAATAAAATAAAAGACTCTTAAACTAAGGGATAAGTAAGTGATTTTAAACAAATCAGTAAAACCTGCTTTACAGCTCGCCTATGTCAAACTCATGATGGATGTGATTGGCAGAGGATTGGTTATGGCAAGTCAGGTGGATGATGAAGTTAAGCAGGAAGTCGCAAAATTTCCTGCAAATTTCGTATTGTCCATGAAGGTATTCCCGCATGGTCCTGCTTTTATTGCCAAAGTCACCGATAATCATCAATTGTTATTATTAAACGACACTGAGCAAAAACCAGACCTCACCATTACCTTCAAACATCTCAGTCATGCCTTTTTAGTCTTTTCATTTCAGGAAAGTACCGCTCAAGCATTTGCCAATGACCGCATGATTGCCGATGGCGATTTATCTTATGCCATTCGTTTGGTTCGTTGCTTGAATAAAATGGAAGCATTGATTTTACCTAAATTACTGGCTGAACTCGCAGTCAAACAATACCCACACGAACTTAGCCTAAAAGAAAAGCTTACAGGCGCAGCCAATATTTATCTTAAAGTGGCTCAATCATATTTCAAACGGAGTGCATAACATGGCAAAGCCTTATTACGAATTTTTTTGCCCAGTTAAAGTGATTGCGGGTAATGCCGCGTTAGAGCACATTCCTTTTGAACTTTCTACATTGGGTGCCAAACGCCCCATGATCATCACCGACAAAGGCGTGCGTGGTAACCAATTATTGGCCCCCATTGAGGCGGCTTTTGAATCGACCGATGCAGTGATCGGCTATATTTTTGATGATGTTCCACCTGATTCAAGCTTAGATACAGTACGTCGTGCCGCTGCTTTATATCGTGAAAACCAATGTGATGCGATTATTGCCGTTGGTGGTGGTTCTGTGATTGATACATCGAAAGCCACTAATATTTTAGTCAGTGAAGGCGGTGATGATTTACTGCAATATTCAGGCGCACACAACTTACCTAAGCCGTTAAAACCGTTCTTTGTGATTCCAACCACATCGGGTACAGGTTCTGAAGTGACTATGGTTGCGGTTGTATCCGACACAGCCAAGAATGTAAAAATGGCATTTGCTTCATACTACCTGATGCCGCATGCTGCAATTCTTGATCCACGCATGACGCTTACCCTGCCACCGCATTTAACTGCGATGACTGCAATGGATGCACTTACTCATGCAATTGAAGCCTACACGTGCATGGCAGCCAATCCTATCAGTGATGCTTATGCAACGGCTGCGATTAAGAAAATTAGCGCTAATCTATTTAATGTTTTAGATAACCTTAATGATTCACAAGGTCGTTTAGAACTGGCGCAAGCATCTACTATGGCAGGCATTGCCTTCTCTAATTCTATGGTCGGTCTAGTTCATTCTTTAGGCCATGCGCTCGGTGCCGTGGCTCACCTACCCCACGGCCTATGCATGAATCTATTCTTGCCTTATGTACTCGAATACAACAAAGAAGTGAATGGCGACAAAATCGCAGATTTATTGCTTCCACTTGCAGGAGCCGATATTTATGCACAAACCCCAGCACATTTACGTGCAGATAAAGCCATCACGACCATTCAAGCCATGCGTGATCGTTTGTTCAGTCTGACCAAACTACCAAGAACGCTACAAGAAACAGGCAAAGTCACCGAAGTTCAACTGGATGAAGTGGCCGAAAAAGCCTTAAATGATGGTTCCATCATCTATAATCCTAAAGAAGCGTCCTTTGAAGATTTAAGATCTATTCTTCAAAAAGCATGGTAAAAATGCAATAAATAATGAAGCCTGATGTTCTAACATCAGGCTTTTTCATAAATGACACATTGGTCATTTATTTTTTACCTATTTGGCAGAGAATTTGCTAAAAGTTCTACAAAAATACTGACAAGTGACATCAATTTAGGATAGATTGGCGCACTTTATTTTATTCGTAGGGGGGATCGTTCGTCTCAAACGATCCTTATAAACATGACTGATCCTTGATCAACGATTAAGAGGATAACGCCGTTGACAAATAACTCTGGGACTCAATCGGCAGCTAAACTGCAAAAAACGCTTGGATTTTGGCACATCGTCATTATTGGCCTAGCATATATTCAGCCAATGACCTTGTTTGATACTTTCGGGTTAGTATCTGAAGAAAGCCATTATCATGTTCCAACCTCTTATATTATTGCCTTGGTTGCGATTCTATTTACCTCTATTAGTTACGGACACATGATCCGTCGCTACCCTTCTTCTGGTTCTGCCTATACCTACGCCCAAAAATCCATTCATCCCAATGTCGGTTTTATGGTGGGTTGGTCATCTTGGTTAGACTATTTATTATCGCCAATGGTGAATATCGTTCTGGCGGTGATTTATTTAGAAGCGTTATTCCCAGATGTGAATCATTGGGTTTGGGTTGTGGGTCTTACTGCACTGATGACAGGGGTAAACTTACGTGGTGCGCGTTTTGTTGCCAACTTTAACAGTCTGATTGTTTTCGTTCAGTTGGGTGTAATTGCATACTTTACATGGATGGTGTATCAATTACTGGCTGGTGGCGTGAATGCAGATGGCACTCTGGTCAATGCTAAATATCAACTTTGGAGTCTTGAACCATTTTGGAACGAGATGACCACTGTTGGTGCATTAATTACAGGTGCAACTTTACTCTGCTTCTCTTTCACCGGATTTGACTCTTTAAGTTCTTTAGCAGAAGAAACCAAAGACACTGAAAAAACGCTACCTAAAGCTATTTTCATGACGGCATTATTTGCAGGTGTGATTTTTATCATCAGCACTTATTTCATGCAAATTTACTTCCCGAATGATCCTAAAACTTACTTTGAAGATGTCGCAGCAACTCAGCCAGATATCTTACAAGCTGTGGGTGGTGTCGCCTTCAAAACAGCCGTATTGTATTTTGCAATTGTGACGGTTATGGCATCAGGTATTTCTGCACATGCGGGCGTATCACGCTTGATGTATGTGATGGGTCGTGATGGCGTCATCAATAAAAAAGTATTTGGTCATATCAGCCCAAGAACATATACACCGTCTTACAATATTTTTATTGTCGGTTTAGTTGCTTTAACAGCAGGCTTTATGGACCTTGATATTGTAATTTCAATGATTAGTTTTGGCGCTTTAACTGCATTTACTTTTGTGAATTTATCGGTGATTTCACGTTATGCACTACGTGATGGCCGTACAAAATCTGCCAAAGAAATTATTAATTTTGTGGTTATTCCAATGCTAGGTTTCCTAAGTATTTTTGCCATGTGGCTTGAAATTGAAGAAACTGCTTTGAAATATGGTTTGTGGTGGGCAATGTTTGGGATCTTATACTTAGGGTATAAAACCAAAGGGTTCAAACAACCAGCTCCGCAACATAATGAATTTGATGATCATCATCATTAATTCGCATAAAAAAAAGACGCTTAATGCGTCTTTTTTATATTGGCTTATGCCAAAAACTTATTAGTAATCTTAGCAATACGCTGTGCATAAACCTTAGCCGTTTCGAGATCACCACTAGGAATTTCATCAACACTGGCGTCTGAAGGTGTTTGGACCAATAAGCCTACCGAGCCACCTAAATTATTCACATCTTCACGGGTCGCTGATTTACTATTTGCAGGCAATAAACCTAAGCTCACCCAAATCCCGCCATGTTGAGACGCAAGAGTTTGTAACTGAATCAAGGTCAGTTGTTTATCACCATTTAAACTGGCACTATTGGTAAATCCACCAAAAATTTTGTCTTGCCATGCGCGAGTAAACCATTTTTTTGACGTTGCATCAGCAAACTTTTTAAATTGCCAAGGTGCAGTCCCCATATAAGTTGGAGCACCAAATACAATCGCATCAGATTGATCGAGTGTCGCCCAATCCTGTTCTTGAATATCACCATTTGCATCAATTTCAATTAAATTTGCTGAAATTTCCTGAGCAAAGGTTTGTGCAATTACTTTGGTATGACCGTAGCCAGAAAAATAAACCACAGAAATATTAGACATCTTGTTTTCCTCTATTTAAATCAAACATTTTGAAACTTCAATACAATCATGCAATCACATGATTTTTCTCTAAGATCGGGTTTGAGTTTGACGTAACTTGCCACGACGTCACTCAAGCCTTGTTTTAAACTTTGGGTTCTCTCCCCTACCAGCACTTCATAAGCATTTTGTTGAATCCCTGCAAAAATCTGTTCCGCATCAAACTCAGGGCTAAACTTAGCAATAGGTAAACCTCGTGTTAAATCTGTGTCAATAAATCCAACATGAACTCCCATCACCTGAATATGAAACTGGGATAACCATTAGTGACTGGAGTTACTATAAGACCACGCAGCCGCTTTAGAAATTGCATAACCTGTTAATGAAGTACTAGATTCCCAAGAGACATTCGACAAAATATTCACCACATAACCCTGTTGGTTTTGCTACAAAATGGGTGAAAATATTTGTATGCCCGCATCATGCCAAACAAATTGGTTTCTAAAATTTTATGGGTTGTTTCAATAATATTGGCATCTACTGGCTGCGTATTTAACAGTGCAATGCCTGCATTATTGACCAATATATTTGTATCAGCACACGTTTACACTGCACGCTAGATAGACTGTTTATCATTCACATCAAGTTGAACAGGAATTCAACTTCCGTCTTGAAACCCAACGATCTGGCGCATTGCGACATATATTTTTTTGTGCCTTGTTTACGTGCTTCACGTGCAATTGCCAAACCTAGCCCGCGATTAGCACCTGTAACAAAACAACAAATCTGTAACTTTATTGCATAACCCATCCCAAAATGATTGGTGATCGCAATACAGCGTCTACTCATAACAGTAGCGCAATTCTCATTCACTCATGATACACTTATGAAACCTAGTATCAATTAGTTACCACATGGTAACTGGTATAGAAATTGATATTTAAGCGGCAAAATGCAATCAATGAGGTCTGAAATTTATGAATAAACCACTGAAATTTAATATTTTTCATCCTGATTGTCCTGCGCGACTTTTTTTTGAAAAATTTGCAGATAAATGGATCTTATTAATTGTATATACGCTGGATCAGGAATCTCAGCATTTCAATGAATTGAAAAAGAATATCCTAGGAATTTCACCTAAAGTACTCTCGCAGAAATTGAAAATATTAGAACGTGATGGATTTTTAACGCGTACTATTCATGGAGACAATGTCATTCGCGTTGAATATGCACTGACTGAAATAGGCAAAGATTTTGCGCAAAATGCGTATCAAATGAAAGATTGGGTCGAAGCCAATATGGGGAAAGTCTTAAAATCAAGACAGGGTTTTGATCAGCGCCAAGAACAAGCAGAGTCGGTTTAAATCGACTCTGCCATTTTATTACTTTATTCTTCTACTAATTGTTTAAAGCCTTGCTGACGCCATGCTTCATAGACGATCACCGCAGTGGCATTAGATAAATTCAAACTGCGAGAATTGGCTGCCATCGGTAAACGAATCCAATGTTGCTGTGGAAACATTAAACGCACATGTTCAGGTAAACCACGTGTTTCTGGTCCCATTAATAATGCAACTGGTCGATTTAAATCAGAAGTATGTGGCGTTTCAGTTCCTTTAGTGGTTAAAGGATAAACGGCATCTTTATCCACACCTTGTGTTGCCAAAAATTCAAGACATTGTTCAATATTGTCCCAAATTTGCATGCGTGCCCACTCATGATAATCCAAACCAGCACGTTTGAGTTTTTTATCATCCAACTCAAAGCCTAAAGGTTTGACCAAATGTAGCTGCGCTCCAGTATTGGCACATAAACGAATGATATTTCCTGTATTGGCAGGAATTTCAGGCTCGTATAAAACAACATGAATCACAAAATATCTCGACTTTTTATAAAATAGTTAAACTTGACATCTATCATTTTTTACCAATTTTACTTTAGCAGTACCCCATGGTACTGCCTCGCAACCTGTTAGAGCATCATTTAGAAATTTTTCAACTTGCACTTGATTCCGAGTGTCTTCAAATAACCCACTTCCATTTAAATCTAGTCCAAATTTTTCAACGAGTTCATATGCGAGCTGATGACAATGAAAACTATGAAATTCTCCATCGACTTCTATTCCTATATAATCATAACCCAGTAAATGTTCACCTGAATCTTGGACCTCTAATATTGATTTTTCTAAACATTGATAAATACCAGTTTTACCAGCTTGCTTAGAGGAAGGTTTTAAAAATTCAAGAAGGTCATTTCTAAAATCATGACCAATATATAGTGCTAATAAAAAAACATTTTCAGTTCTTTGAAAAAATCTTTTTTTATAGTCTAGGGCTTCTTCAATATTTAGAAAAACATTCGCCCATCCTATAGAACCATTAACAAATTTCTCATCAGCCCAAGATTGTAAATTTTGAAATTGTGTTCGAGATAAATTAAACCGTTTTTGAGCTTCATCAATTTCATTCTGAGTAGTTGAACACCAAGAATATGACCATACGCCTAGCAAATGCTTATTGATACAAGAACTGCATGTAAAAATTTTGGGTAAATTTTTATCCATTTGAACTAAATAATAGCCAGCTAAGTAATAGCTCACAATTAACCTTGCCATTTTAATTGTTCACGTAAACTCACCACTTCACCAATGATGGTTAAAGTCGGTGCTTGAATATGATGTTCGCTCACTTTACTCGCAATATCTGCCAGAGTACCAACAACCACTTTTTGCTCTGGTGTCGTGCCTTTAGAAATTAAAGCTACGGGCATATTAGAACGCTGTCCATGTGCAATCAGTTGCTGACAGGTATTTTCCAAGCCAACCAAACCCATATACAACACCAAAGTTTGATTCTCATAGACCAACTCATCCCAAGGTAACTCAGGCGAACCCTCTTTGAGATGCCCTGTTAAAAACCGGACACTTTGTGCATAGTCACGATGCGTCAGCGGAATACCTGCATACGCTGAACAGCCTGATGCCGCAGTAATCCCAGGCACCACTTGGAAGGTAATGCCTGCATCAAACAACTCTTGAATTTCTTCACCACCACGACCAAAAATAAAAGGATCACCACCTTTTAGCCGACAAACACGCTTGCCTTGACTCGCATATTTGACCAATAACGCATTAATACCTTCTTGGGGTACTGAATGATTAGAGCGAGCTTTGCCTACATAAATTTTTTCTGCATCACGACGACATAAATCCATAATCGGCTGTGAGACTAGACGATCATAAATCACTACATCCGCTTGCTGCATTAAGCGTAATGCTTTTAAAGTCAATAATTCAGGATCGCCTGGTCCAGCACCGACCAAATAGACTTCCCCTTTCGGAGTTTTCCATTCTTGTAATGCCTGCTCAATCAGTTGATCGGCTTCAGCCTCATTGCCATTAAACACCTGCTCTTTGAGTGGACTTGCATACAAATCTTCCCAAAAAATGCGACGTTCGTCAGGATTGGTAATTTTTTGCTTTACTGTCGCACGCCATTTACCTGAAAACTGCGCCAGTTTACCCATTCCATGCGGAATTAGGGTTTCCAACTGCGTCCGAATTTGACGAGATAAAACGGGAGATGTGCCATTGCTCGCCACAGAAATAATCAGTGGTGAACGATCAATAATGGCAGGGACCATAAAGCGACAATGGGGTGGATCATCTACACTATTAACAAGAACCTTTTCTGCTTCACAGGCTTCAAACACCTGCTGATTGACAGCACGATCATTGGTCGCTGCAATCACGAGGCGATAATCACGTAGATTCACCTGTGTTTTAAAAGCAGCAGCAACATACTGACCTTGGGTTTGTTGTACCAAAGTCAGTAAATCTGGTTCAATTTCAGGCGCAATCACATGCAGAATTGCACCTGCTTTGGCCAATAAAACCGCTTTGCGGTAAGCGATACGCCCACCGCCGACAATCAGACAAGGTTGCTGTTGCAGCTTTAAAGAGATTGGAAATATTTCCACGGAATACCTCTAATATTTACATCTGATCGTCTTAAAGCAATTTTCGTGCACAAACGCACACCTATCGAAAAATTAATTAATCGATGTATTCAGCACCGCCCATATATGGACGTAATGCTACTGGAACTTCAATTGATCCATCAGCACGTTGATAGTTTTCCATCACTGCCAATAAAGTACGTCCTACCGCCAATCCAGAACCGTTCAAAGTATGTACGAATTCGGTCTTCTTCTGATCGGCACGGTAACGTGCTTTCATACGACGTGCTTGGAAATCCCACATATTTGAGCATGACGAAATTTCACGATAGGTATTTTGACTTGGTACCCAAACTTCAAGGTCGTAAGTTTTTGCTGCACCAAAGCCCATATCTCCACCACATAACGTGATTTTACGATAAGGTAAGCCCAATGCTTGCAAAATACCTTCTGCATGACCTGTTAATTCTTCTAAGGCTTGCATCGAATCTTCTGGTTTTACAATTTGCACCATTTCAACTTTGTCAAATTGATGTTGGCGAATTAAACCACGCGTATCACGACCATAAGAGCCTGCTTCACTACGGAAACATGGCGTGTGCGCTGCATATTTTAATGGCAAACGATCAGCATCAATAATTTCATCGCGTACAAAGTTAGTAACTGGCACTTCAGCCGTTGGAATTAAGTAGTATTCTTTTTCGCCCTGTAATTTGAATAAATCTTCTTCAAATTTAGGAAGTTGTCCAGTACCACGTAAAGAATCAGCATTGACCAAATACGGCACATAGGCTTCGGTATAGCCATTTTTTAAGGTATGCGTATCGAGCATAAATTGAGTTAAAGCACGCTGTAAACGTGCTAAAGGTCCTTTGAGGACGCTAAAACGAGAACCCGTTAATTTGGTTGCCGTTTCAAACTCCAAACCACCCATCCATTCGCCAAGGTCAGTGTGATCTTTAATCTCAAAGTCAAAGCTACGTGGTGTGCCCCATGTATATACTTCAACATTATCACTCTCGTCTTTACCTTCTGGCACAGACTCATGTGGCATATTCGGAATTGAAAGAAGTTTTGCTTCAAGTTCCGCCTGTAATTCTGCTAAAGCAACCTCAGCGGCTTTAATTTCATCACCAATAGCACCCATACGTGCCATGATTTCCGATGCATCGCCACCAGATTTTTTAATTTGACCAACTTGTTTTGCGCCCGCATTACGCTCAGCCTGTAACGCTTCAGTTTTGGATTGTAAATCTTTACGGCGAGCTTCTAATGATGCCCACTCAGCCACATCCAATTGAATACCACGTTTTGCCAAGGCTAAATTTACAGCCTCAATATTTGTTCTGATTAATTTCGGGTCGATCATAGCCAGTCTTTACTAAAGAAAAAAACTGGCTATAGTGTAAGCTGTTCATGCCAAAAAATACAGTCAGCAACGTTCCAGCATCACCACATTCAGGCAATAATCCATCAATTAGGCTTATTCATGCGTATTTTAATGCTCAGGATATTGCGGCAAACTTGGTAAATATTCAGGGCGTACAAATTTTTTCAATGTGTAGTATGGCAATGTCAACTCACTCATGCCTTCAGCATAAGAGGCTAGCTCATAAAGTGGATACACAAACACCAAACCATTTGCACCATAATAAAAATTATCACTAAGCTGTAATTTTGCCTTTTCTATATTGTGTTCTTGCAACCAATTTTGATTATTGTCATACAGCACATCTAAAACTTGTGCATCAACACCTTTAATTAAAACATCTTGCAGGGCTAAACGCTTTTTCTTGTTCAGATCAAAATTCACGAATTCTTGATGGTACATTCCATGTGCCGCGCCTGCTGAATAACTATAACTCTGCATGGCAAAGGTTGCGAAATTATCGTTTTGCCCTACATAACGTACGTAGGTTGAACTTTGATTTAAACCCGGCTGAGCACCTTCTTCGATACGTACTTTCTGGTTAGGTTGATTTGAAAATGCTATTGGGTCAGCTTTTTTAATCCGATCCATAAAATACTGATCAATCCATTTAAAATTGGTTTCAACCGTTTGAATATCGTATTGCGTGCATCCTTCCGTTTCGCATGCTTCAGGTTTAGCCAATTTAACAGGTACGACTTTTGCCTGAATTGCAGGAATGACTTGCGTAGCCGATGCTTCCGTGGCTGTAGTTTTGGCTTCCACAGATTTCTGTGAGGTATCCTTAGGCTGACAACCTACAAATAAAACCACTGAACACAACAGCGGTAAAACTAAATTTAGTTGTTTTAATTGGAAAGTATTCATAAATAAACCTTATATTCGGTATCTTCAAACAATATATTTCACTATACAAACTCTCACTTTAAGATGAAATTACAAAATGTAGCCCGATGTATTGACTGCATATTTAGATGAATATTTCAATCGAAATCGTTTATTGGATTATTAATGTAAAAAAATGCAGCACTTAGGCTGCATTTTTTATCACTCGTCATTTGATGGAGGTTTTCAGATTTATTGATCAATAATATCTGTACCCTTTGGTGGAGTAAAATTAAAAGTCGATGCAGGAATTGCCGCATTCACCTTAACATTATTAAATTTTACATAGGTGGTTTGACCCAATGAGTCTTGTAAAATCATTAAATTCGGAGCTTTGTTGCCACCAAAACTGATGGTTAAACTTTGGAAAGCACCATCATCACTCTTTGGATAAAGGGTGTAATAGGTTTTTCCTTTATTCGGTTGAGTAACACGGTAAGACTTCATAATCTGGTTGGTATTACCCGATAATAACAACGCTGGCGTATTTGCAACTTGCTCATCTAAACTTTGACGAACTGCCTGTTGTAAGTCTGGATCATAAATCCACACTGTTTTACCTGAAGTCACGATGGTTTGTTTTGCAGGTGTTATCGTTTCCCAATAGAATTTTCCTGGGCGTGCAACTTTCATTGTCCCTTTAAAGGTCTGATTCATGTGCTGCGCAGTTAAACCCTTTTTTTGTGTCTTGTTCGCACCACTTGAAGCTTTTGTTGTTTGCTCAAAATTAGCCGATAAACTTTGAATACCACTTAACTGCTTAACCAAATTTGCAGTTGCTTGTTGCTCCGATGCCGCTACAGGTGCTGCAAAAACAGTAGTACTCATCATTGGTGCGAGTGTCGCTGCACCCAATGCCATAGCACACATGGTTTTACGAAGCATATTCATGTCATCACCTTTTTTATTTGCTATTTCGCAATCTATTGAAAGCCACATATTAAACCAAATTCAGTGGCTAATAATTGAGAAAATAAGAAGATTTGTATAAATATTAATGTTTAATGTAGTAACACATCCATCATGATGAAGACCAATTTTTTAGCTCATATGCAAAAAAGCCCCTGAAGTTCAGGAGCTTTTCTGCTTGAGCTACTAAGATCAATTTATACTTACTTCCATTGATAACCTACAGAAGCACCACCACCAAAGTCACCTTGGCTATTACCCGTCAAAGCAACTTTATAGACATATTTATTATTTTCAGTCACACCACTTACACCGAAGGCATAACCTTGCTCACCTTCCCAGAACCCAATACCACCGCTTACCATACTCATACCTGCTTCAGTCGGTTGTGGTAAAGAAGCTATCGCAATGCTAGAAGCTACAGCAGCATATGTTCGATCTTCCAAATCTCGCATGTCTCGATTCAATGCATTCACTCGACTATCAGTATAAGCTTTCGCATCATTCAGAGTTTGCTGCCCAACTTGATTTATGTAAGTTTTGGCTTGGTTCAAGATAGTGGTATCGGCAGCAGCCATTTCCTCTGGAGTGATACCATTTGTACCATCTGCACCATTTATACCATTTGTACCTTTCAGACTCGCTAGCCATTGAGTAATAGTTCCAGCATAACCATTGTTTACAGCAACTTGATATGCACTCACACCATTAGCGCCTGTAGTACCATTTGCTCCTTTAAGGCTTGCCAACCACTCAACCACGGTACCATCAAAGCCATTTTCCACAGCTTGTTGATACGCATTTAAGCCTTGGGTACCTATTGCTCCTGTAGCACCTGTCGCACCATTTATACCTTGAAGGCCTTGTTCACCCTGCGCACCTGTAGCTCCTGTGGCACCCGTAGCGCCTGTCGCACCAGTTACACCCTGAATGCCTTGTAAACCTTGAATACCCTGTTCACCTTGAGCACCTGTAGCTCCTGTGGCGCCTGTCGCACCAGTTACACCTTGAATGCCTTGTAAACCTTGAATACCCTGTTCACCCTGCGCACCTGTAGCTCCTGTGGCGCCTGTCGCACCAGTTACACCTTGAATGCCTTGTAAACCTTGAATACCCTGTTCACCTTGAGCACCTGTAGCTCCTGTGGCACCCGTAGCGCCTGTCGCACCAGTTACACCCTGAATGCCTTGTAAACCTTGAATACCCTGTTCACCTTGAGCACCTGTGGCTCCAGTAGCACCAGTCACGCCTTGGATACCCTGTTCACCTTGGATACCCTGTTCACCTTGGATACCTTGTTCACCTTGGAGACCCTGTTCACCTTGAATACCCTGTTCACCTTGGATACCCTGTTCACCTTGGATACCCTGTTCACCTTGAATACCCTGTTCACCTTGAATACCTTGTTCACCTTGTATACCCTGTTCACCTTGGATACCCTGTTCACCTTGGATACCCTGTTCACCTTGAATACCTTGTTCACCTTGGAGACCCTGTTCACCTTGAATACCCTGCTCACCTTGTATACCATGTTCACCTTGGATACCCTGTTCACCTTGAATACCCTGCTCACCTTGGATACCTTGTTCACCTTGAATACCCTGTTCACCTTGGATACCTTGTTCACCTTGGATACCTTGTTCACCCTCAAGACTTTCTAGCCACTGTGTTTCAGTTCCTTGAAAACCATTATTCACTGCAACTTGATATGCACTATCTCCAGCAGGACCAGTTGGTCCTGGTATTCCACTCTCAGGACAACTACCTGTATCTTGATTAGAATTACACGAAGTTGCAAAAACGTTTGTATTCGCTGTCATTAAAATTGCACTTAATAAAAGTACTTTAGCAGCGAACTTTTGTTTACGAAGATAATGATTTGGCTCAAGTGTTTGTAGATTCATTGCAGTAGATACTGCAGTACTAATATGAGTTTGTTCTTTTTGTAACGTATTTTCTAAGGCTTTCGTCATTCGACTATTCGGAACACCCAAGACATTTTGATTTAATTTTTTCATGTCCTTCTTCCTTATCCTTCTCCTATTTCATCTATTACACGCCCAAATAAATGTGACGTACATCACTATTTTTTGGTATTTTGTGACTAGTAGTATTTTAATAAGAAAAAATATGGTGAAGAACAATGCGACGGTTCATCTTTTGACTTAAATCATTTTTAGAAAAATTCATCTTTAAAAAATATAAAAAAAACCCGCATAAAATGCGGGTTTTTTCTGAACTTTTAAAACTTATGCAGTTTCAACAGTTACATAGCGACGGCCAAATTGACCTTTCACTTCAAACTTAATTACGCCGTCAGCAGTAGCAAATAAAGTATGGTCACGGCCCATACCAACATTTGCACCAGCGTGGAATTCTGTACCACGTTGACGAACGATAATGTTACCAGCAGTCACAGCTTGACCACCGTACATTTTAACACCTAACATCTTAGGATTTGAGTCACGACCGTTCTTAGTCGAGCCACCGGCTTTTTTAGATGCCATGTCTATATACTCCTAGTGATTAGCCTGCGATCGCAGTAATTTTCAACTCGGTAAACCATTGACGGTGACCTTGTTGTTTACGGTAATGTTTACGACGACGCATTTTAACAATACGGATTTTGTCGTGACGACCATGACCAACCACTTCTGCAGTTACTTTTGCGCCAGCAACAACTGGAGCACCGATTTGAATGCTTTCGCCGTTAACAACCATTAATACGTCATCAAACGTAATAGTCGCGCCAGTTTCAGCTTTCAATAATTCAACTTTAAGGGTTTCACCCTCAACTACACGGTGCTGTTTACCACCGCTTTGGATTACTGCGTACATAATGTACTCCAACTTGCCCGTGTCGTCGTGTCGATAAAGGGATATATCGAGCTTAAAACGACCGCCACTGGGGTTATACAAGGGGACAGATTTTAAGTGATTATGGCAGAAACAACAAGCCATCTTCACAAAAAAAACCAAACTTAGCCCTAAGTTTAGTTTGAAGCCCTAACATGCTAAATTAAAATAGAATGAAACACATACGACTGTGTAATAAACAATAGATTTTTAAAATCAATTCGCTACTATAGTCAGCAGATACATTTTTGATGTCATCCAAAACGTCGTTTACGTGTCTATGATAATCAATAGTCCAAATTATCACACATCAGCAACCTTGTTTACTGTGTCATTTTTTGATTCTAATTTTTGGTTACACTACAAATAACGACGCTACCGTTGAAAACATCACTTAACCAATAGAGGTTTCTATTCCTATGGCCATCGATTTTAAGCAAGATATTCTCGCCCCTGTAGCTCAAGACTTTGCTGAGATGGACACATTTATTAATGAAGGAATTACATCTAAAGTTGCATTAGTGATGGCAGTCAGTAAACATGTGGTTGAAGCAGGCGGAAAACGTATGCGCCCAATTATGTGCTTACTTGCAGCCAAAGCCTGCGGTGCCGAAGATTTAGCACAACAACGAAAATTGGCTGCCATTATTGAAATGTTGCACACCGCAACGCTTGTGCATGATGATGTTGTAGATGAATCTGGTTTACGTCGTGGCCGCCCGACCGCAAATGCAACATGGAACAATCAGACTGCGGTTTTAGTTGGTGATTTTCTAATTTCACGTTCTTTCGACTTACTGGTCGATTTGAACAACATGACCTTATTAAAAGACTTTTCTACAGGAACGTGTGAAATTGCTGAAGGTGAAGTATTGCAACTACAAGCTCAACATCAACCTGATACCAATGAACAAACGTACTTAGATATTATTCATGGCAAAACTTCGCGTTTGTTTGAGTTGGCGACTGAAGGGGCTGCAATCCTGACAGGTACACCTGAATACCGTGAACCTCTTAGAAAATTTGCTGGTCATTTTGGCAATGCCTTCCAAATTATTGACGACATTTTAGATTACACATCTGATGCTGAAACGCTTGGTAAAAATATTGGCGATGATTTAATGGAAGGTAAACCTACTTTGCCACTCATCTCTGCACTACAACACACCACAGGCGAGCAACACCAAATTATACGTAAGAGTATTGCAACCGGTGGTACTGCACAACTCGAACAAGTCATCGAAATTGTGCAACAGTCTGGTGCATTAGATTATTGTCGTAAACGCGCTACTGAAGAAACTGAAGCTGCATTGGCAGCACTTATGGCTTTGCCTGATACACAATATCGTCAAGCATTATCAAACTTGGCACAATTGGCCTTACACCGAATTCAATAAAGTAGACTTGCTTATTTGCTTATGCATATACAATTTAATGATGTATTGCGGAACATGCAGCAACAGCTTGAGCTTCCTCAGGCTGTTGATGATCTTCTGCTGATTGAGCTGGTGAATCATATTCGACCCAGTGACAGTAAAAACATAGACGAAATAGAACAAAAGTTTCAGCAATTTATTCAAACCCTTTTACTTACGCCACATGCTGCAATTACTTTACAAAGTTTTCTTCTGCGCCTGATCAATCAATATAAACAAACCAGTTTATTTGCCGATACAGGGATTTTATCGCTTGATGGTTTTTGGAATCAGTTGGCCCAGCGCGTAGGCGCACACTTTTTACCCTTAATTTATGATGGAACCCAACTGCAAGAATTGGTTCGACGAGTCTTTCATCAACCAAATGATCATTACTGGCTAGATCAAATTTCTGAAAAAAATTGGCAGCAGTTATTACAGCTCTTAAACCAAGGTCATAGCAATCAGAAAGAAAAGCTCAAAATTAAACATGAGCTGATTAAAGCAATTACCGTGATTTCATATCGAATTAGTGGTATTGGCTTATACCCTGAATTTATTAATGCGCAACCCGAACTGACTGAATACGAATCTCCGTTTTTAGAACAAAATCGTGAAATTATTGAATTTATTCAGCATTATAAAAAATTGCATCAAAATCGGGATGAATTTGCTGCCATTGCGCCACCTGATGCTTCACAAGCCTTGGTCATGATTGATCAATGTCGAGAAGTAGTCTTAAAAATTCGACGTGCCACCAAAAGGATTGGGGTGAGTATTAGCCTCACCTATTTGCTCTCTTTATTAGAGCAATGCCTTGATCGAATAGAACTGCTTCTGCAATTGATTGTTGAAGAAGATGAGGTTCGTTACCACGCTATAGGTAGCCTACTCACCGATATTAGCCAAGCGATTTATAATGAACGCAGTGTCCGTGCATTATTGGCCAATAACAGTGAACTCATTGCCTTACAAGTGACTGAAAATGCCAGTAAAACCGGCGAACACTATGTAAGTACGGATAAAAAAAGTTTTTGGTCCATGTACCGCTCCGCCGCAGGCGCTGGGGTAATTATTGCCATCATGGCCACTTTAAAAACCCTAGCATCTCGTGTCGTGATGGCACCCATCATGCAAGCGGTTGTGTATAGCATGAATTATTCTTTTGGTTTCATGCTCATTCATATTGTGCATTATACCGTCGCAACCAAACAACCTGCGATGACAGCGGCGGCACTTGCATCAACGGTACAGCATCGTAAAGGCTCTAAGACTACACAAATTGCTGAATTAGCAGCTTTAATTATTAATATTATTCGTACCCAATTTATTGCAATTATTGGCAACATTTCCATAGCAATCCCAACCGCGGCATTGATTGCTTGGTTATGGCAAACTGGATTACATGAACCGCTAATGAATCATGCCAAAGCAGCAAAGACATTACATGATTTAAATCCATTTACATCTTTAGCTATTCCACATGCAGCAATTGCAGGGGTCTGTCTTTTCTTATCGGGCTTAATTGCGGGATATTTCGACAATATGGCGGTTTACCGAAAAGTAGGACCCAGACTTAAAGCACATCAGCAGTTGAAATTATACTTAGGACAAGAACGCCTGTATAAGTTTGCAGAATATGTAGAACGAAATTTAGGTGCGCTCGCGGGTAATTTTATTTTTGGGATCATGCTCGGCAGCATGGGCACCATAGGTTTTATTTTAGGTCTTCCCTTAGATATCCGACATATTGCCTTTGCATCTGCCAATTTTATACAAGGTCTCATGAATATTAATGATAGCCCTGATATTGGCCTAATTATTGTATCTTTTTTAGGTGTACTTTTAATTGGTTTGACCAACTTATTTGTGAGTTTCACACTGACCATTATTGTTGCTTTGCGGGCGCGTCGCGTGCGTTTTGAGCAATGGAAACCGTTAGCAAAATTAGTACTGACCCACTTTTTAACGCGTCCAAGTGATTTCTTTTGGCCTCCAAAGTCGCCTTTAGTCGTTGACGAAACTACAAATTCTCACAAAACTTTAAGTAAATGATTTGTTATATTTCCAACTTACTATAGATAAATTTAACCGAGTTCACACAGACTTGAAAAAAAGTGTACTGACGAGTACACTTTTACCCAAATGTTAACTGGGGGAGTCCGGTTAAACGAACAAGAGGTTAATGCATGCCGTACTTGTTGCTGATTATTGGTTGTTTTTTGTTATTTTTCAGTGTTTTGATTTTAAACACTCCCAGTTTGCTTTCATTTGATTTAGCTATTGTCGAATGGGCAAGTCATTATCGTACTGAAAATTTGAACCAAATAACAACGCTACTATCAGCAATTGGGGGGATGCCTGCTGTACTTTTTTTTACCACTTTATGGTGTTTCTATCTAACTTGGTATAAAAAATACACATATATATTACTAATTTGTTTAGGACTAATTGGAAGCGGAGCCTTTGCTTGGCTACTTAAATACTGGATTGCAAGACCACGCCCACCTGAAATATTTCATTTGGTTCAAAGTTATGGTGCTTCTTTTCCAAGTGCGCATAGTGTTTATGCTGCTGCTTTAAGTGGTCTGGTTATTTATGTATACCGTGAACACTCCAAATACTCATATATTTATTGTTTTGCAGTTATATGGTTCATTTTAATGGGGTGCTCAAGGGTGTATTTGGGCGTACATTTTCCTTCTGATGTTCTTGCAGGTTGGGGCATAAGTTTTATTTGGATTACCCTGCTATACATAGTGTTACAACACACTATTAAGCGAAAAATAAATTAATTTTTAGATAATAATCTAACCGAGGTGGAACAATGATGTCTGCAAAGCTTTGGGCTCCAGCCCTCACCGCTTGCGCATTAGCAACAAGTATTGCACTTGTTGGTTGTAGCAAAGATCAAAAAGATGCGCAGCAGGCTGGTGCATCTCAACAAATGCCACCAACGGAAGTTGGTATTATTGTTGCGCAACCGCAAAGCGTCGAACAATCAGTAGAGTTATCTGGTAGAACCACAGCATTTGAAGTATCAGAAGTTCGCCCACAAACCAGTGGTATTATTCTGAAACGCTTATTTGCAGAAGGGAGTTATGTCCGTGAAGGTCAGGCACTTTATGAGTTAGATTCTCGTACCAACCGAGCGACACTCGATAATGCAAAAGCAGCGCTCTTACAACAAGAAGCCAACTTAAGCTCGCTTAAAACAAAGCTCAATCGCTATCAACAACTGGTTTCAAGCAATGCCGTTTCGAAACAAGAATATGATGATTTAGTCGGTCAAGTTAGAGTTGCTGATGCACAAGTTGCGGCTGCACGTGCACAAGTCAAAAATGCTGAAGTAGACTTAGGTTATTCAACTATTCGTTCTCCTATTTCTGGTCAAACCAACCGCTCAACGGTAACGGCGGGTGCGCTTGTCACTGCAAATCAAGTAGATCCATTGGTGACCATTCAACGTTTAGATCCAATTTATGTGGATATTAACCAGTCTAGCACCGAATTATTGCGTCTACGCCAGCAACTCAGCAAAGGCAGTTTGGACAGCAGTAACAACACACGTGTGAAGCTGAAACTGGAAGATGGTAGCTACTATCCAATTGAAGGTCGTTTAGCCTTCTCAGATGCCAGTGTAAATACAGACACAGGGACTGTCACCATTCGTGCGGTATTCCCAAATCCAAATCACTTGCTATTACCTGGTATGTTTGCCAATGCGCAAATTGTACAAGGTGTGATTCCTAATGCAATTTTAGTTCCTCAAGCGGCAATTACTCGTACACCAACAGGTCAAGCGATGGCGATGATTGTGGATGCGAAAGGCGCAATTGAGTCACGTCCTGTAACCACAGTAGGTGTTCAAGGTCAGAATTGGATCGTGACTGAAGGCATTAAAACAGGTGAAAAAATTGTGGTTGATGGTGTGGCGAAAGTAAAAGCGGGACAAACCGTTTCTGCGAAACCATATCAACCTCAAACTGAGGCATCAAAAGCTTCTGCGCCAGCATCTGCTGAAAAACCGCAAGCGAAACAAGCAGAATCAAACACTGAACAAAAAGCTACTTCACACGCATAAGGGGTAGACTGAATGGCTCAATTTTTTATTCATCGCCCCATTTTTGCGTGGGTGATTGCACTGGTCATTATGCTGGCGGGTATTCTTACGCTAACAAAAATGCCAGTTGCCCAATATCCAACGATTGCACCGCCCACGGTGACAATCTCTGCAACTTATCCAGGTGCTTCTGCACAGACTGTTGAAAATACGGTTACTCAGATCATTGAACAACAAATGAATGGTTTGGATGGTCTGCGTTATATTTCATCTAACAGTGCAGGTAATGGTCAAGCATCCATTAACTTGAACTTTGAGCAAGGGATTGACCCTGATATTGCACAAGTTCAAGTACAGAACAAACTACAATCGGCAACAGCACTTTTACCTGAAGATGTACAACGTCAAGGGGTAAAAGTGACCAAGTCAGGTGCGAGTTTTATGCAGGTTCTTGCATTTTACTCTCCTGATGGAAGCTTATCTGCTGCCGACATTAAAGACTATGTGAACTCCAACATTTCTGAACCGCTGAGCCGTGTTGCTGGTGTGGGCGAAGTCCAAGTTTTTGGTGGTTCTTATGCCATGCGCATTTGGTTAGACCCTGCCAAAATGACCAGCTTACAAGTCACTCCAAGTGATGTTGCTGCTGCGATTAATGCTCAAAACTCTCAAGTGGCGGTTGGTCAGTTAGGCGGTGCACCCGCTGTACAAGGTCAAGTACTGAACGCAACGGTGAATGCGCAAAGTATGTTGCAGACTCCTGAGCAGTTTAGAAATATCTTTCTGAAAAATACGGCTTCAGGTGCCCAAGTTCGCTTAAGTGATGTTGCTCGTGTTGAACTCGGTTCAGATAACTATCAATTTGACTCTAAATTTAACGGTAAAGCTGCTGGTGGTGTTGCGATTAAACTGGCAACAGGTGCCAACGCACTGGATACTGCTGCCGCTGTTGAAGAACGCTTAAGTGAACTTCGTCAAAACTACCCAGACGGTTTAAAAGATCAATTGGCTTATGACACCACGCCGTTTGTTAAGCTTTCAATTGAAAGTGTGGTACATACTTTAATTGAAGCCATATTCTTGGTATTCATCGTGATGTTCTTGTTCTTACAGAACTGGCGTGCAACCATTATTCCTACGCTTGCCGTACCTGTTGTGGTATTAGGTACATTTGCAGTCATTAACATTTTCGGTTTCTCAATCAACACGCTCACCATGTTTGCAATGGTTTTGGCCATTGGTCTTCTGGTCGATGATGCGATTGTTGTGGTGGAAAACGTCGAACGTGTAATGCAAGAAGAACACCTCGATCCTGTCGAAGCAACTGAAAAATCAATGCAACAGATTTCTGGTGCCTTGGTGGGTATTACCAGTGTGTTAACTGCGGTATTCGTTCCAATGGCATTCTTTGGTGGTACAACGGGGGTTATTTACCGTCAGTTCTCCATCACACTTGTTACTGCAATGATTTTATCGCTAATTGTGGCATTAACCTTTACCCCTGCCCTGTGCGCAACCTTGTTAAAACAACACGATCCGAATAAAGCGGAAAGTAACAATATTTTTGCGCGTTTCTTCCGCTGGTTTAACAACAGCTTCGAAAAAGTTGCTCTGAAGTACCAAGGTGGTGTCAATCGTATGACCCATCATAAAGTCTTCTCGGGTGTGATTTATGTATTGGTCATTGTAGGTTTAGTAGGTCTATACAAAGTATTACCTTCTTCGTTCTTACCTGAAGAAGACCAAGGCGTAGTCATGACTTTGGTTCAACTTCCACCGAGTGCAAGTCTGGAACGTACCGACAAAGTCATAACCACGATGACGGATTACTTCCTGAACAAAGAAAAAGAGCACGTAGATTCGATCTTTACCGTTTCTGGTTTCTCGTTCACAGGTGTGGGGCAAAACGCAGGTCTTGCTTTTATTAAACTGAAAGACTGGGACGAACGTACAACACCTGAGTCGAAAATTGGTGCAATTATTCAACGCGGTATGGCACTGAATATGATTGTCAAAGATGCATCTTACATTATGCCTTTACAATTACCAGCAATGCCTGAACTAGGTGTAGCATCAGGTTTTGATATTCAACTGAAAGATGCAAGTGGTCAGGGACATGACAAGCTGATCGCTGCACGTAATGCGATTTTGGGCATGGCTGCACAAGATAAACGTCTTGCAGGCGTACGTCCAAATGGTCAGGAAGATACCCCTCAATACCAAATTACTGTTGACCAAGCACAAGCAGGCTCAATGGGTGTCAGTATTGCAGATATTAATAGCACCATGAGCATGGCTTGGGGTGGTTCATATATTAATGACTTCGTTGACCGTGGTCGTGTGAAAAAGGTTTATGTTCAAGGTGAAGCAAGTACACGCATGATGCCTGAAGACCTGAACAAATGGTACGTGCGCAATAACGTCGGTACGATGGTTCCTTTCTCAGCATTTGCAACTGGGCAATGGACGTATGGTTCACCACGTTTAGAGCGTTATAACGGCGTATCTTCCGTAAACATTCAAGGGACTCCTGCACCCGGTGTAAGTTCTGGTGATGCGATGCTTGCAATGGAAGAAATCATTGGCAAATTACCATCAATGGGCTTACAAGGTTTCGACTACGAATGGACAGGTTTATCTCTAGAAGAACGTGATTCGGGCAGTCAAACAGGTCCACTCCTTGTTCTTTCAATGTTAATCGTCTTCTTATGTCTTGCTGCATTATATGAAAGCTGGTCTATTCCTGTTTCAGTATTGCTGGTTGTACCACTAGGGATTATCGGTGCATTTACTTTGACATGGTTGGGTATGATCATTAAAGGCGATCCAAACCTGTCGTTTAACATCTATTTCCAAGTCGCAATTGTTGCAGTAATTGGTCTTTCAGCAAAAAATGCGATCTTGATAGTAGAATTTGCGAAAGAATTACAGGAAAAAGGTGAAGATCTATTTGACGCAACTTTACATGCTGCAAAAATGCGTTTACGCCCAATCATCATGACCACTCTTGCCTTTGGTTTTGGTGTACTTCCACTTGCGCTTTCTACAGGCGCAGGCGCAGGTAGTCAGCACTCTGTCGGCTTTGGTGTACTTGGTGGTGTAATTAGTTCTACACTTTTGGGTATTTTCTTCATTCCAGTATTCTTTGTTTGGATTCGCAGTATTTTCAAATACAAACCTAAGAAACAAAATAATCAGGAGCAAACATCGTGATGCAAAAAGTATGGTCTATTTCAGGTCGTAGCATTGCGGTATCTGCACTTGCGCTTGCTTTGACTGCATGTCAAAGCATGCGTGGTCCAGAACCCGTCGCTCAAGCGGATATCCCAACAGGATATATTGGTTCAACAGCAGGTCCTTCTGTTGCTGAACAAGGCTATAAAGACTTTTTTGCTGACCCACGATTGGTACAAGTCATAGAAATGGCTTTAGCGAATAACCGTGACTTACGCACTGCGACGTTGAACATCCAACGTGCGCAGCAAGCGTATCAAATTAGCGAAAACAACCAACTGCCAACCATTGGTGCAAGTGGTAGTGTGCTTCGCCAAGATACGCTCAGCAGCAGCAAACCCATGACAACTTATAATGTTGGCCTTGGCGTAACCGCGTATGAGTTAGACTTTTGGGGTCGTGTTCGTAGCTTAAAAGACAATGCCTTAGATAGCTATTTGGCGACTCAAAGTGCACGTGATGCAACACAAATTTCGTTGATTGGTCAGGTTGCGCAAGCTTGGTTGAGCTATTCGTTTGCCAATGCCAACTTAAAACTGGCAGACCAAACCTTAAAAGCACAGCTTGAATCATACAATCTGAACAAAAAACGTTTTGATGTCGGTATCGACAGCGAAGTCCCTGTACGTCAAGCGCAAATTTCGGTTGAAACTGCACGTAATGACGTTGCTAACTACAAGACTCAAGTTGCACAAGCACAAAACTTGTTAAACCTGTTGGTCGGTCAACCTGTTCCAGCAAACTTATTGTCTCCTCAGCCTGTGAAACGCATTACCCAAAGTACGGCGTTGACAGCAGGCTTGCCAAGCGACTTGTTAAATAACCGTCCTGATGTCCGCGCTGCGGAATATCAATTGTCTGCTGCGGGTGCCAACATTGGTGCGGCAAAAGCACAATTGTACCCAACCATCAGCTTAACGGGCACAGCGGGTTATGCATCGACAGATTTAAGCGACTTGTTTAAATCAGGTGCTTTTGTGTGGTCACTCGGCCCAAGCTTGGACATTCCAATCTTTGACTGGGGTACGCGCCGTGCCAATGTGAAGATTTCAGAAACTGACCAAAAAATTGCGTTGTCAGATTATGAAAAAACCATTCAAACGGCTTTCCGTGAAGTGAATGATGCATTGGCAGTACGTGAAAATATTGGTGACCGTTTGGCAGCACAACGCCGTCTTGTAGATGCAACCAACACCACCTATAAGCTTTCAACTGCTCGCTTCCGTGCAGGTATCGACAACTACCTCACTGTACTTGATGCACAGCGTACATCGTACTCAGCGGAACAAGGTTTGTTATTGCTTGAACAAGCAAACTTAAACAACCAAGTTGAAGTGTATAAAACCCTCGGTGGCGGCGTAAAAGCCAACTCAACGGAACAAGTGGTGAAACAGCCTTCTTCTTCAGATGTGAAATACAGCAAAACAGCAAACTAAGGTTTGCAACATCAAAAGCTCACTTCGGTGGGCTTTTTTATTGCTTTTTGCTAGGCTTTTTCCTATCTTCAAAGATAATCAAATCATTTGAATATTGAACATTATGCTTTTAAGTAACCTAGAGTCTGTGCCTGGACATACAATTTCCCAGCAACTTGATGTGGTCTACGGCAGTACCGTTCGGAGTAAACATGTGGGACGCGACTTTCTAGCAGGTTTAAAAAATATTGTTGGCGGTGAACTTACTGCCTATACCGAGCTTTTAGAGGAATCACGTCAAGAAGCCATGAATCGTATGATTGCCAAAGCGCAAAGCTTAGGTGCTAATGCCATTGTGGGTATTCGTTTTTCAACCTCAAATATTGCCCAAGGTGCCTCTGAATTATTTGTTTATGGCACTGCTGTCCGTGTTACCCCGTTAAATAATCATCTCCCTGATCCATTTCCAACACAGGCTTAACGCATGGAAAGTTTAATTTTCCAGTTACTCATCTTTGTGGTGCTCTTTAGCGTCGGTTTTGGCTTTGGTCGTTATAACGAACGCAAACATTTGGCAGAGCTTGAACACAATGAAAAGCGTCTTGCCTACATTACCGTAGGAAATTTACGCAAAGTGAGTTTTGAGCAGTCTGGGCACATGATCAGCAGCAATGTTGTGATTTCCCATGATTATTTCAAATATGTACTGGCCACCGTGCAAAACTTTTTGGGTGGCAGACTCACCAGCTATGAAAGTGTCGTAGATCGTGCCCGTCGTGAAGCAATTGTCCGACTCAAACTTGAAGCAGAAAAATACGGCGCAACGCATATCGCTTGTATACGATTGGCGACTACCGAAATGGGCATGCAAGGTGGCATGGTTGAGGTTTTTGCTTATGGCACGGCCATTTTAAAGTCGTAAAACATCTTGCCTATTCACCCAACACAAGCAGCATGAGCATTCAAAATGGCTCATGCGCTCCCATCTTCTATCGTACATTCGGATGGTAGATTGCTCGCTAGAGCATCATTCTCTAGACTGAATAAAATAGGTCACAGATAATAAATCGTTAGCAGTTTAAATAGGTGGAGAAAGCATTACTCTCTCCTATTCTTGCCAATTTACTTTACTTTCGCTTTACGAATCATTCGATACAAAGTACTTGGTGATAAACGTGAAACCAGTACGCCTAATTTTTCTTTACGCCCGCCAATTACAATATATTCATCGCCTTGCATTAATGATTTAACCGCATATTGTGCAAATTCATCTGCGTCTAAACCATTGGCTGTTGCATCATTATCAAAACCTTGTGCCTGACCTACCCCATTTAAAGCATTAATGGACACATTGGTTTTTACAAAACCTGGGAAAACCACCGAAACATCCACCCCTTCATCAGCCACTTCTGCCCTTAAACTGTTTGCCCACATATGAATGGCCGCTTTTGCAGCAGAATATGAAGCACGATATTGCGTACCTAACAACCCTGCAATACTCGAAACAAATACCACCCGCCCAGACTTTTGTTTTAAGAATGTGGGTAAAACGGTTTTGGTCAAAAATACCTGCGAAAAATAATCGACTTCCATAATGGTGCGTTCAGTTTGCATGGTGGTTTCAGCAATCAGGGCGCGCTGACTTAAACCCGCATTATTAATCAGCCAATCAATGCGTCCTTTGGCCGCTAAGACTTGTTCATACGCATGTAAGACTTGAGCTTCATTGGTAATATCTGCACAAATTGAAAGATGTAAATCTGGATTTAACAATCCAACACGCACCTTTTCCAATTCGTCAAGGCGACGGGCAGTCAGCACCACTTGTGCACCTTGTAATGCACATTCTTGTGCCAAGGCTTTACCTAAACCTGAAGATGCCCCAGTAATCCATACCACCTTATTTTCTAAACTGTCTAGCTTGGCCATTGTTGTCTACCCTGATTCGATTACGGCAATTGCCTAATTGTTGGTTGAATTTTCTAAAAAAACAAGAAAATGATTGAAATAATGACTCATGGTTTTGGCATCATATTGCGTGCCCAATTTATCAAAACGCTTATAGCCCATTTGTGTAGTGACATGAATGACCCCGTTCAAGGTCTTATCTACCACCAGATTAAATTTCAGCATTTTTTTCGGAATCCGAATTAAATGCGTCACCCCCTGATCCACAATTTGAGTAAATGCCTGTAAAGCAGGAATCACCTCGGCATTATTACCATGTTGCATTTCTTCGGCAGAACTGAGCAAGGCTTGAACACTGTCTTCATCGACTGGATAGGACAAATAAAATTCACCCTCTTTTTGATACATCAGTTCGTGCAGATAATTCACCATCGGCAGCAAACGTTCATTGCCAAAAAATGACACCGACCACGGCATATATTTACGTGTGGTTTCCATAATGTGCTGGATTACTTTGGCAGACTCATTATCCCCCGAATGCGAAATGCGGGTGATCTCACCAAAAACCTGATCAATCACTTCATAGGAAATATCTGCCAGCACCTCACCCAATGCTTTGGCCAAACTCTCGGTTTGCCCTTGATTAAGTTGTTGATGAATATCCTGAAAACGTTGATGGGTTGCTGATTTCAACTTAAGTGAAATAACATAACTCATTCTATTTTTTCCTTTTTATCAAGTTCTACGATCTTGTGCATGGTCGTTATACAAGCTTCATCATAAAACCTCTCACTTGCTGTGACAATTGCAGAAACAAAGCATTTGACGAACATCCCAAAGCAGTTATTTTTTTGTTACACTAGATGCAATTTTTTATTCACTTTTTATCTATTCTGACTATGACTGATTCTGCGCAAAACATTGCTACGACTTACGATCCGACTGAGATCGAGAAAAAATGGTACCAAACTTGGGAAGAGCGTGGCTATTTCAAGCCCTCTGAAAAAGGTGAATCATTTTGTATCATGATTCCGCCGCCAAACGTCACTGGCAGCTTGCATATGGGTCATGGTTTTAACAATGCCATTATGGATGCCCTCACACGCTACAACCGTATGTCAGGCAAAAACACCTTATGGCAACCGGGTACAGACCATGCGGGTATTGCCACACAAATGGTAGTTGAGCGTCAGTTGGGTGCTCAAGGTGTGAGCCGTCATGACCTCGGCCGTGAAAAATTCATCGAAAAAATTTGGGAATGGAAAGAACAATCGGGCAACACCATTACCCGTCAAATCCGTCGTTTAGGTTCATCGGTAGATTGGTCGCGTGAACGCTTCACCATGGATGAAGGTTTATCCAATGCAGTAAAAGAAGTTTTCGTGAAATTACACGAAGATGGCTTGATCTACCGTGGCAAACGTTTGGTGAACTGGGATCCAAAACTGCAAACTGCTCTTTCAGACTTAGAAGTTGAGTCGGATAAAGAAGAAGCAGGTTCATTGTGGCACTTCAAATATTTCTTTGAAGATAAAAACCTACGCACGCACGATGGCAAAGACCACATTGTTGTAGCGACGACTCGTCCTGAAACATTGCTCGGTGATACTGCTGTTGCTGTGGCACTGGATGATGAACGCTATACACATCTTGTTGGTCAAAACATCATTCTGCCGATTACAGGTCGTGCCGTTCCAATCGTGAAAGATGAATATGTCGATAAAGAATTTGGTACGGGCTGTGTAAAAATCACGCCTGCACATGACTTTAACGACTATGAAGTGGGTAAACGTTGTGAACTCCCAATCATCAACATCTTCAACAAAAATGCAGAAGTGTTGGCTGAGTTTGAATACATCGCGAAAGCGGGCGAGCAAATTTCTAAAACTATCCCTGCTCCTGCGGACTATATTGGTTTAGAGCGTTTTGAAGCACGCAAAAAGCTGGTTGAACAAGCTGAAGCTGAAGGTTGGTTAGATCAAATCCAACCTTACACACTTAAACCACCTCGCGGTGACCGTTCAGGTGTGATCGTTGAACCATTATTGACAGACCAATGGTATGTGAAAATTGCGCCATTGGCTCAACCTGCCATTGAAGCGGTTCAAGACGGTCGCATCAAGTTCGTGCCTGAACAGTACAGCAACATGTACATGGCGTGGATGAACAACATTCAAGACTGGTGTATCTCTCGTCAACTTTGGTGGGGTCACCGTATTCCAGCTTGGTACGATGCTGAAGGTAACATCTATGTGGGTCGTAACGAAGAAGAAGTACGTGCCAAAAACAACATCCCTGCTGATGTTGCGCTTAACCAAGACGAAGACGTACTGGATACTTGGTTCTCTTCTGCGCTGTGGACATTCTCAACTTTAGGTTGGACTGGCGATGCCAAGAAAGATGCGGAAAACTATTTCCTCAATACTTTCCACCCAACTGATGTATTAGTGACTGGTTTTGACATCATCTTCTTCTGGGTTGCTCGTATGATCATGTTTACGATGCACTTCATGAAAAATGAAGATGGTACGCCACAAGTTCCGTTTAAAACGGTATATGTACACGGTTTAGTCCGTGATGGCGAAGGTCAAAAAATGTCGAAGTCTAAGGGTAACGTGCTTGATCCTTTAGACCTCATTGACGGTGTTGACCTTGAGACCTTGGTACAAAAACGTACTACAGGTCTAATGAACCCGAAACAAGCGGCGAAGATTGAGAAATCAACCCGTAAAGAGTTCCCAGAAGGCATTCAAGCCTATGGTACAGATGCAGTTCGTTTCACCTTCTGCGCACTTGCCAATACGGGTCGTGACATTAAGTTCGACATGAAGCGTGTTGAAGGTTACCGTAACTTTGCTAACAAAATCTGGAACGCAACCCGTTTCGTGATGATGAACTGTGAAAATCAAGAAATTGGTAGCGAAATTCGTCAAGACCTTTGGGAATTGCCTGAACAGTGGATCGTGAGCCGTTTGCAAAAAGCAGAAGCTGCGGTACAACAAGCCTTTGCGACTTACCGTTTAGACTTGGCTGCACAAGCGATTTACGAGTTCATTTGGAATGAATACTGTGACTGGTATGTCGAACTGACCAAACCTGTTCTGAATGATGAAAACGTATCAGTTGAGCGTAAAGCTGAAGTTCGTCGTGTACTCCTTGCAGTGATGGAAGCTTCTTTACGTCTTGCACACCCAATCATGCCGTATTTGACTGAAGAAATTTGGCAGACACTTGCACCGAAACTTGGTATTTCTGCTGAAACCATCATGCTTGCGCAGTACCCTGTTGCTAACCCTGAGCGTGTAAACGAACAGGCTGAAGCAGATATGCAATGGCTTCAAGGTTTGATTGGTGCGGTACGTAACATTCGTGGTGAAATGGGCTTAGGTAATGCACGTTTATTACCAGTGCTTCTACAAAACACGACGGAAGCTGAGAAAGCACAGATCACGCGTATTGAAGCGTTGTTTAAAGCCTTGGCGAAAGTGGAAAGCATCACGTTCTTGGCTGATGGCGAACAACCTCCATTGTCTTCTTCTTCTGTGGTTGGGCATGCGTCTGTCTTTGTTCCAATGAAGGGCTTAATTGACCCGAAAGCGGAATTAGGTCGTTTGCAGAAAGACTTAGACAAAGTGCAAAAGCAGCATGACGTCATTGCAGGCAAACTTTCTAATGAAGGTTTTGTAGCGAAAGCACCTGCGGCTGTGGTTGAAGGCGAAAAAGTGAAATTAGCTGAGTTTGCTGACCAGTTAGCGAAAATTAAAACGAATATGGATCAGATTGCAGCGATGTAAAATGTTGTTAATCCAACCAAATATGTAGTATAAAGGGCTGATTATTCAGCCCTTTATTTTTGTTAAAATTATGAAATATCTACAAAGTATTACTGGAACAACTAAAGGTTTAAAAAAGGAAGTCAATATTCCATTAAATGGTAGGAACTTAATTATCACGGGACAAAATGGCGTAGGAAAAACTTTCTTTTTAAATCAAGTAAATAATGTAATAACAAAAGAATTAATTTCCAAATTATCTTCTTTATCAGAAGAAAACTTGAAAATTAAAAGAAGATTTTTTTTACGTCTTGATAGAGTTTTAGAACAATATCCATTTTTGTATTCGCAAATTAATATTGATGAACTAAAAAAATTAAAAAATCTTTCAAAAAGTAAAGACGTAAATGAAAAAAAGAATAATGATTTTTTTGAAATAGCTAAAATAATCTTAAATCAAATTTATGAAATAGTGAGTTTTAGAAAAATTAAATACAATTCAAACTATATTCTATCATTAGAATCTTATAATGATGAATCTAGAATTAATTTAGATCATATACATCCAGATAGCAACCATGAATACAGATTACGAGATGAAGCAGATCAATTAAAGTACCATTTAAATAGAATGAGCTCACTATTAGATGACTTTGATATATTTACTACACTTGGTAGTGATCTTAAAGTTAAAATAGAGAATTTAAATGAACTAAATCAAAATATACAACTCTCTAAAATAACATTTAACTATTTTTCAGCATTTAGACAAACGCAAATTACACATTCAACAAATACAATGTCTTTAGAAGACTATATTAGTACAGCAAAGAATGGATACGAAAACAACTTAGGTCAATT